>NZ_BCBT01000047.1:0-52676 GCF_001320965.1 Pseudomonas sp. NBRC 111143
GTTTACCCGCGAAGAAGCCCCCGCGCTTATTGCGCCTTGACCCGCTCCGAGGGCCGCCGCGCCCCCGCCACCAGCTTCTCCACCGCCTTGCTCACGGCCACCATGCCGAAGGTCGCGGTGACCATCATCACCGCGCCGAAGCCCCCCGAGCAATCCAGGCGCACGCCTTCCCCCACGAAGCTCTTCTGCAGGCAAACACTGCCATCGCCCTTGGGATAGCGCAGTTGCTCGCTGGAGAACACACAGGGCACCCCGTAATTACGGCTGACATTGCGCGAGAAGTTGTAGTCCCGGCGCAAGGTGGAACGTACCCGCGACGCCAGTGGGTCATTGAAAGTCTTGTTGAGGTCGCCAATCTGGATCTGGGTCGGATCGATCTGGCCGCCCGCACCACCTGTGGTGACAATCGCAATCTTGCGTCGGCGGCACCAGGCGATCAGCGCGGCCTTGGCCTGCACGCTGTCGATGCAGTCGATCACGCAATCCAGCGACTCGGTGATGTATTCGAGCATGGTGTCACGGGTGACGAAGTCAGCGACCGCATGCACGGTGCAGGCCGGGTTGATCGCACGCAGGCGCTCGGCCATGACCTCGACCTTCGAGCGCCCCACCTGCCCCTCCAGTGCATGGGCCTGGCGATTGGTGTTGCTGACGCAGACATCGTCCAGATCGAACAGGCTGATTTCGCCCACGCCACTGCGCGCCAGGGCTTCTGCCGCCCAGGAACCCACACCGCCAATGCCGACGACCGCCACGTGGGCCTGACGCAGACGTTGCAGGCCGTCATCGCCGTACAGCCGGGCGACACCGGCAAAGCGTGGATCTTCTGTGCTCATGTTCATACCCCGAAAAAACCGGCGCGCATTATATGCCATGCGGACACGCCGGTGCGGGCTTGTCGACATGAGGGGGCTCTTCGCGCGGCGCGCGTTCATTAGGAAACAGCCTACTAATCCTGCTTTAATGTCTTATCAAACAAGCAGATCTGGACGACAACAGAGCGGGATCCACGACGCGAGCTTCCCGCTCCCTGCCTCGGAAACTGAATCACCTATGTCATCACGCAAATTCGGTCTCAACCTGGTAGTGGTGCTGGCCATTGCCGCGCTGTTCACCGGCTTCTGGGCGCTGATCAACCGCCCGGTGTCGGCCCCTGCCTGGCCAGAACAGATCTCCGGCTTCTCCTACTCACCCTTCCGTCTCGGTGAAAGCCCGCAAAAGGGCCAGTACCCCAGCGAAGACGAGATGCGCCAGGATCTGGAGCAACTCAGCAAGCTCACCGACAGCATCCGTATCTACACCGTCGAAGGCACCCAGGCGGAAATTCCGCACCTGGCCGAGGAGCTGGGTCTGCGTGTGACCCTGGGCATCTGGATCAGTACGGACCTGGAGCGCAACGAGCGCGAGATCGAAAAAGCCATCGGCCTGGCCAACAGCTCGCGCAGCGTGGTGCGAGTGGTGGTGGGCAACGAAGCACTGTTCCGCGAAGAAATCACGCCAGAGGCGCTGATCAAGTACCTGGACCGAGTGCGCGCCGCAGTCAAAGTCCCCGTTACCACCAGTGAGCAATGGCACATCTGGAAAGAGCATCCGGAACTGGCCAAGCACGTCGACCTCATCGCCGCGCACATCCTGCCTTACTGGGAGTTCGTACCGGTGGGCGACTCGATCCAGTTCGTGCTCGACCGCGCCCGCGACCTCAAGCGCCAGTTCCCGCGCAAACCCTTGCTGCTCTCGGAAGTGGGCTGGCCGAGCAATGGCCGCATGCGCGGCGGCGCCGATGCGACACAGGCCGACCAGGCGATCTACCTGCGCACCCTGGTCAACACCTTGAACCGCCGCGGCTTCAACTACTTCGTGATCGAAGCCTACGACCAACCCTGGAAAGCCAGCGACGAAGGCTCGGTGGGCGCCTACTGGGGCGTGTTCAACGCCGAACGCCAGCAGAAATTCAACTTCGAAGGGCCGGTGGTTGCCATTCCACAATGGCGAGCCCTGGCCGTGGCTTCGGTGGTGCTGGCGATGATCGCCCTGACCGTGCTGCTGATCGACGGCTCGGCCCTGCGCCAACGCGGACGCACCTTCCTGACCTTCATCACCTTCCTCTGCGGGTCGGTGCTGGTGTGGATCGCCTACGACTACAGCCAGCAGTACAGCACCTGGTTCAGCCTGACCGTAGGCTTGCTTCTGGCCCTCGGCGCCATCGGCGTGTTCATCGTCTTGCTCACCGAGGCCCACGAGCTGGCCGAGGCCGTATGGATTCACAAGCGACGACGCGAGTTCCTGCCGGTGCAGGGCGACGCTGCGTACCGGCCCAAGGTCTCGGTGCACGTGCCGTGCTACAACGAGCCACCGGAGATGGTGAAACAGACCCTCGACGCCCTCGCCGCCCTGGACTATCCAGACTATGAAGTGCTGGTGATCGACAACAACACCAAGGACCCGGCCGTGTGGGAGCCGCTCAAGGCCCACTGCGAGAAACTCGGCGAGCGCTTCCGCTTCTTCCACGTGGCACCGCTGGCCGGCTTCAAGGGCGGCGCGCTGAACTACCTGATCCCGCACACCGCCAAGGACGCCGAGGTGATCGCGGTGATCGACTCGGACTACTGCGTCGACCGCAACTGGCTCAAGCACATGGTGCCGCACTTCGCCGACCCGAAGATCGCCGTGGTGCAGTCGCCGCAGGACTACCGCGACCAGCACGAGAGCGCCTTCAAGAAACTGTGCTACAGCGAATACAAGGGCTTCTTCCACATCGGCATGGTCACCCGCAACGACCGTGACGCGATCATCCAGCACGGCACCATGACCATGACCCGGCGCAGCGTGCTCGAAGAGCTGGGCTGGGCCGAATGGTGCATCTGCGAGGATGCCGAGCTGGGCCTGCGAGTGTTCGAGAAGGGGCTGTCGGCTGCCTACGCCCACAACAGCTATGGCAAGGGCCTGATGCCCGACACCTTCATCGACTTCAAGAAACAGCGCTTCCGCTGGGCCTACGGCGCCATTCAGATCATCAAGCACCACGCCGGCGCCCTGCTGCGCGGCAGGAACAGCGAGCTGACCCGTGGCCAGCGCTACCACTTCCTGGCCGGCTGGCTGCCATGGATCGCCGATGGCATGAACATTTTCTTCACCGTCGGCGCACTGTTGTGGTCGGCGGCGATGATCATCGTGCCGCATCGCGTCGATCCACCGCTGATGATCTTTGCCATCCCGCCGCTGGCGCTGTTCTTCTTCAAGGTCGGCAAGATCGTCTTCCTCTACCGCCGTGCGGTGGGGGTCAACATGAAGGACGCCTTCGCCGCCGCCCTGGCCGGCCTGGCGTTGTCGCACACCATCGCCAAGGCAGTGCTGTACGGCTTCTTCACCAGCAGCATGCCGTTCTTCCGCACCCCCAAGAACGCCGACAGCCATGGCGTGCTGGTGGCGATCTCCGAGGCGCGCGAAGAACTGTTCATCATGTTGCTGCTGTGGAGCGCCGCGGCCGGGATCTACCTGGTGCAAGGGCTACCCAGTTCCGACATGCGCTTCTGGGTAGCGATGCTGCTTGTGCAGTCGCTGCCGTACCTGGCGGCTTTGGTGATGGCGTTGCTGTCGTCGCTGCCCAAGCCAGGAGAAAAGGCCGCCGAACCGCAGCAGGCCTGATGTAACTGGCGCTGCTTCGCAGCCCATTCGCGGGCAAGCCCGCTCCTGCAGGTACCGTACCGGTGCGGTGGACCGTGCATGGGCTGGCAGGGGCGAACCACCGCTGCGACTTGCCGGCGAATGAGCCGTGAAGCCTGAAATCATTTGATATAAGATAACGCCCCCAAGATTTCCCGCCTTGCCTTGCCCCGGAGTCCCCCATGACGGCCCCAGCCGAGCTCTCGCCCACCCTTCAACTGGCCTGCGACCTGATCCGTCGCCCCTCGGTGACGCCGGTCGATGCCGACTGCCAGACCCAGATGATGAACCGCCTGGGTGCCGTCGGCTTCCAGCTCGAGCCGATGCGCTTCGAGGACGTCGACAACTTCTGGGCCACCCATGGCAACCAGGACGGCCCGGTGTTGTGCTTCGCCGGTCACACCGACGTTGTGCCCACCGGCCCCGTGCAGCAATGGCAGCATGAGCCTTTCGACGCCCTGATCGACGCCGACGGCATGCTCTGCGGCCGCGGTGCTGCCGACATGAAAGGCAGCCTGGCCTCGATGGTGATCGCCAGTGAGCGCTTCGTGAACGATTACCCCAATCACCGCGGTAAGGTGGCCTTCCTCATCACCAGCGACGAGGAAGGCCCGGCGCATCACGGCACCAAGGCCGTGGTCGAGTTGCTCAAGGCCCGCAACGAGCGCCTGGACTGGTGCATCGTCGGCGAGCCGTCGAGCACCACGCTGCTCGGGGACGTGGTCAAGAACGGCCGTCGCGGCTCGCTCGGCGCCAAGCTGACCGTGCGCGGCAAGCAGGGCCACGTGGCCTACCCGCACCTGGCCCGCAACCCAATTCACCTGGCCGCACCGGCCCTGGCAGAACTTGCCGCCGAACACTGGGACGAGGGCAATGCCTTCTTCCCGCCGACCAGCTTCCAGATTTCCAACCTCAACTCCGGCACCGGCGCCACCAACGTGGTCCCGGGCGACCTGATCGCGCTGTTCAACTTCCGCTTCTCCACCGAGTCGACCGTCGAAGGCCTGCAGCAGCGGGTCGCAACGATTCTCGACAAGCACCAGCTGGACTGGTCGATCGACTGGGCGCTGTCGGGCCTGCCGTTCCTCACCGAACCGGGTGAGCTGCTCGGTGCGGTGTCATCGAGCATCAAGGCCGTCACCGGTCGCGACACCCAGCCGTCCACCAGCGGCGGCACCTCCGATGGCCGCTTCATCGCCACCATGGGCACCCAGGTGGTCGAACTGGGTCCGGTCAACGCCACCATCCACCAGGTGGACGAGCGTATCCTGGCCAGCGACCTGGACCTGCTGACCGAAATCTACTACCAAACCCTGGTGCGGTTGCTCGCCTGATGCTTGCCTGCCCCCTCTGCCAGGCGCCCCTGGCGCAGCTCGACAACGGCGTGGCCTGCCCTGCCGGCCACCGCTTCGACCGCGCCCGCCAAGGCTACCTGAACCTGCTGCCAGTACAGCACAAGAACAGCCGCGACCCGGGCGACAATCAAGCGATGGTCGAGGCCCGCCGCGACTTCCTCGACGCCGGTCACTACGCTCCGGTAGCCGCGCGCCTGGCGCAACTGGCCGCCGAGCGCCAGCCTGCAACGTGGCTCGACATCGGCTGCGGCGAGGGCTATTACACCGCGCAGATCGCCCAGGCGCTGCCAACGGCAGACGGCTATGCGCTGGACATCTCCCGCGAGGCAGTCAAGCGGGCCTGCCGCCGCGCGCCGCAGTTGACCTGGATGGTCGCCAGCATGGCTCGAGTGCCGATGGCGGACGCCAGTTGCAACTTCATCGCCAGTGTCTTCAGCCCGCTGGACTGGGCCGAAGCCAAGCGCCTGCTCGCCCCAGGTGGCGGCCTGATGCGGGTCGGACCGACCAGCGGCCACCTGATGGAGCTGCGCCAGATGCTCTACGATGAAGTGCGCCCCTACGCTGACGACAAGCACCTGGCCTTGGTCCCGGACGGCATGCAGCACGCCCATGAAGAGGTGCTCGAGTTCACCCTGACACTGCGCGAAGGCAAGGCCCGCGCGGACCTGCTGGCGATGACCCCGCACGGCTGGCGCGCCAGCGCCGAGAAACGTGCCAGCGTGATCGAGCAGCCTGAGCCGTTCGACGTCACGGTTTCCATGCGTTATGACTATTTCGTGCGCCAAGACTGAGCACACCCGGAGCCCTGAAATGCGCCAACCCGATATCGAGATCTACCTCAAGGACGCCGACGTCGATCACAAGCAGATCGCCGACTGGCTGACCCAGGCCCTGGGCCCATGCAGCGAATGGAAACAGAAAGGCCAGACCTTCAAGTGCACAGCCGGTAACATTCCGGTCACCTGGTTACCCAAGGCTGTAGGGAAATGGAACAGCCTGTACCTGGAAAGCGATCAGACGCCGTGGGCCGATGACGTCGCTTGCGCCCGCGCCGCCTTCGCTGCGCTCAATGTCGAAGTGCGCTGCGCGCCGGGCAGTTGGGTCGAGGAGGATGGTGAAGAGGATGCCGATCGCTGGATCCGCATCAGCGCCGACGGTGAAGAGGAAATCACCTGGCGCACCAGCTGAAAAAGCTCGCATCAGGCTGCAAGTTCCACGGACAACCTGCAGCTTGAAGCGTGCCGACTAGGTGTCAGAGACCGACCACGTCCTCTGCCTGCAGGCCTTTCTGGCCCTGCACCAGGGAGTATTCGACCTGCTGTCCCTCGACCAGGGTACGATGCCCCTCACCGCGGATCGCACGATAGTGGACGAACACATCCGCTCCCCCTTCGCGCTGAATGAAGCCAAAACCCTTGGCATCGTTGAACCACTTCACATTCCCAGTCTCACGAGACGACATCTGAAACACTCCGGATTTTTATTTTGAAGATCGCCTTGCAGGCACAGGGTCTCCTCCCTGTGCCGACACTGCTTGAGGAAATTTCCTGCAAGGTGCGGACCGAGTATATGACAGAGAACAAAAAAATTTGATGACTGGCCCGTGGATGGCCGATTTTTGCTGAACTTATGCAGATACAGCAGCCTAACTTGCTGGTATATCACCTGTTACATTTTCCAGGGCAGACACCCCATGACCCGTTCCCCCCTGCGCCGCCTGATCTTCGGCGCCCTGCGTCGCGTGCTCTATCTGTGGGTGCGATCCGAAACCATCAATCAGTCTTCGCTGACGCTCCAGCTCGACCGCAGCCGCCCGGTGTTCTATGCCTTGCCCTCGCCGTCGCTCACTGACCTGGCGGTGGTCGACCGCGAATGCACCAAGGCGGGGCTGCCACGCCCCGTGTTGCCCGTTGCCGTTGGGCCGCTGCACGAACCTGCGGCGTTCTTCTACCTCACCCCAGACCCGGACTGGCTAGGCCGCCAGGACAAACGCGGCGCGCCCCCCACCCTGGAGCGCCTGATCGCGGCCATTGGCGAACATGCCGAAGAGGATGCGCAAATCATTCCGGTCAGCGTGTTCTGGGGGCAGACCCCGGCCAGCGAATCCAGCCCGTGGAAACTGTTGTTCGCCGACAGCTGGGCAGTCACCGGCCGTCTGCGCCGGCTGCTAAGTGTGTTGATCCTCGGCCGCAAGACCCGCGTGCAGTTCTCCGCGCCGATCCACCTGCGTGAACTGGTGCAGCACAACAAGGGCCAGGAGCGTACCGTGCGCATGGCCCAGCGCCTGCTGCGCGTGCATTTTCGCAACCTCAAGACCGCAGTGATCGGGCCGGACATCTCGCACCGACGCAACCTGGTCAAGGGCCTGGTCCATGACCCGCTGGTACGCCAGGCAATCAGCGATGAAGCCGAGCGCGAGAAGATCCCCTACGCCAAGGCCGAGGCCAAGGCGCTGCACTACGGCAACGAGATCGCCTCGGACTACACCTACACCGCGATCCGCTTCCTGGAAGTGGTGCTGAGCTGGTTCTGGAACAAGATCTACGACGGCATCAAGGTCAACCACATCGAACAGGTGCAAGGCATCGCACCGGGCCACGAAGTGATCTACGTGCCGTGTCATCGCAGCCACATCGACTACCTGCTGCTGTCGTACCTGTTGTTCCGCAATGGCCTGACGCCGCCGCACATCGCCGCCGGCATCAACCTCAACATGCCGGTGATCGGCGGCCTGTTGCGCCGCGGTGGTGCGTTCTTCATGCGCCGGACGTTCAAGGGTAACCCGCTGTACACCGCAGTGTTCAACGAGTACCTGCACACCTTGTTCACCAAAGGCTTCCCGGTGGAGTACTTCGTCGAGGGCGGACGCTCGCGCACCGGGCGCATGCTGCAGCCACGCCCGGGCATGCTGGCGATCACCCTGCGCAGCTTCCTGCGTTCCTCGCGCACGCCGATCGTCTTCGTGCCGGTCTATATCGGCTATGAACGCGTACTCGAAGGCCGTACCTACCTGGGAGAGCTGCGCGGTGCGAGCAAGAAGAAAGAGTCGATTTTCGACATCTTCAAGGTCATCGGCGCCCTCAAGCAACGCTTCGGCCAGGTCTATGTCAACTTTGGCGAACCGATCCGCCTGGGCGCGTTCCTGGACCAGCAGCAACCTGGCTGGCGCGAGCAAGACCTTGCCCCGCAGTTCCGCCCGGCCTGGCTCAACGACACCACCACACGCCTGGGCCAGACGGTTGCCCAACACCTGAACGGTGCGGCAGCCATCAACCCGGTCAACCTGGTAGCCCTCGCGCTGCTCTCGACCAGCCGCCTGGCGCTCGACGAGCGCGCCCTGATCCGCGTGCTCGACCTCTACCTGGCCCTGCTGCGCCAGGTGCCCTACTCAAGCCACGTGACCCTGCCCGAAGGCGACGGCAAGGCGCTGATCGAACATGTCAGGGGCATGGAGTTGCTGGCCGAACAGAAGGACGCCCTGGGGCGTATCCTCTACCTGGACGAAGCCAATGCGGTGCTGATGACCTATTACCGCAACAACGTCCTGCACATCTTCGCCCTGCCGGCGCTGCTCGCCAGTTTCTTCCTCAGCAGCTCGCGGATGAGTCGCGAACTGGTGGGGCAATATGTCCAGGCGCTGTACCCGTACCTGCAGGCCGAACTGTTCCTGCGCTGGACACCGGAGCAACTCGATGAGGCCATCGACCAATGGCTGAGCGCACTGGTCGAGCAAGGCCTGCTGCGCTTCGAGAACGGCGTGTACCTGCGTCCGGCGCCCAGCTCGCGCCAGTTCGTGCTGCTCACCCTGTTGGCCCGCGCCATCACCCAGACGCTACAGCGTTTCTACATGGCCACTTCGCTGCTGCTCAACAGTGGCCAGCACAGCCTGAACGCCGAAGAACTGGAAGACCTGTGCGTGATGATGGCCCAGCGCCTGTCGATCCTGCATGGGCTCAATGCCCCGGAGTTCTTCGACAAGACCCTGTTCCGCCACTTCATCCAGACCCTGGTGCGTGAAGGCGTGCTGCTGCCGGATGGCAATGGCAAGCTCGGCTACCACGACAAACTCGCCGAGCTGGCCGAAGGCGTCGCCAAGCGGGTGCTGTCGGCGGAGCTGCGCTTGTCGATCCGGCAGGTGGCGCTGCATAGGGACGACACCGGAGAACAGGCTATCGCCTGATCCAGGGTTGGCCTTTTCGCAGGCAAGCCCACCCCTGCAAGATTTTGTGGGAGCGGGCTTGCCAGCGAAAAGGCCAGCGCGGCAAATGCTCCGGGCATGGCGCTGAGCACCGGACAGATTTCCTTCCCCACCCGCCATTGCGCTAAAGTCCCAGTGGTCGGCCACAAGCCCACGCCAAGGACTGCGGAGATTCCATGAAAAAACTTCTCACGCTGTGCTGCGCCACCCTGCTCACAGCCTGCTCCAGCCATACCCCGTCCCACCAGGCCAGCCTGGAAGGCGAAGTCTTCTACCTGCAGCGCATTGCCCTGCCGCCTGCCGCCACGCTCAGCGTGAGCCTGCAGGATGTCTCGCTGATGGACGCCCCGGCCGTCACCCTGGCCAGCCAGTCAGGCCCGGTAAAAGGCAACGTGCCACTGCCGTTCCAGCTCAGCTACGACCCAGCCAAGGTCCAACCGGGTCATCGCTACGCCGTCAGCGCGCGTATCGAGCTCGATGGCAAGTTGCTGTTCATCAACACCGAACACCACGGCGTCCGACTCGACGGCAGCGACCCGCAACCTGTGCGGATCAAAGTCGATCAGGTGCGCTGATTCCGCTTCATTTCTGCCCATAAGGAAGTCTCCATGATTCGCTCCTCCTTGCGCTTCACTACCCTGTGCGCCGGCTTGCTGCTGTCGGCCAGCGCCCTGGCCCTGTCGCTTGGCGACCTGTCCCAGAGCGACGCCTCCGGCGGCCTCAAGGACGCCCTGACTCAGGGCGCGCAGATTGCCGTCAAGCAGTTGAGCACCCCTGGTGGCTTCAACAACAACCCTGACGTGCGCATCGAACTGCCCGGAAACCTGGGCAAGGCCGCCAAAGCGATGAAGATGTTTGGCAAGGGCGATCAGGTCGATGCCCTGGAAAATAGCATGAACAAGGCTGCCGAGGCTGCCGTGCCACAAGCCCAGGCGATTCTCGTGGATGCGGTGAAAAAGATGACCGTCACCGATGCCAAGGGCATCCTCAGCGGTGGTGAGGATTCGGCCACCCAGTACCTGAACAAGAGCAGCCGCGAGCAGATTCGCGCCAAGTTCCTGCCGATCGTCAAGCAGGCTACCGACAAGGTCGGTCTGGCCCAGCAGTACAACAGCTTCGCCGGCCAGGCCAAGGGGCTGGGCCTGATCAAGGACGACGCCAATATCGAGAACTATGTGACCGAAAAGGCCCTGGATGGGCTGTTCGAAATGATTGCCAAGCAAGAACAGAGTATCCGCCAGAACCCGGCACAGGCCGCGACCAGCCTGGCCAAGAAAGTGTTCGGCGCACTCTGATTCGCCCAACGTCACTGCCTGAACGTGCATCGCGGGCAAACGCCCGCGATGCCACCCCAGCCCACGCCCATGGGCGCCGCCAGAACGACCATCCGGCGGTTTTGCGCAAAAGATCCCCCAGGCGGCACTTGCACGATCCGCGCACGGCTGCTTGAATCCAATTCGTCAGTCTTCATGTGACCCATCGGTCACTCATGGAGTCCAAGACGCCTTTTGCTGGCCACCCAAGGTCTCGATGCCTTGGGGCACGGCAGATCGCCCGCCTACAACAATACCCGTCGACCCGCGCAACCGGGATCGGCACTGGGCCCCCGGTTTCACTTCAAGGCGAATGCCTACCTGTCATATGGAACGTGCACCCTAGGGTTCTGCGCAGCCTTCTCGAGCGATCGATACGACTGAGCAGGCCACTAGATGACGCGAGTGCCCTTTTTGCGCCAGGAGTCGATGACATGAGGCCAGAAATCGCTGTACTTGATATCCAAGGTCAGTACCGGGTTTACACGGAGTTCTATCGCGCGGAAACGGCAGAGAAGACGATCGTCCTGATCAACGGCTCGCTGGCCACCACGGCATCTTTTGCCCAGACGGTGCGCAATCTGTATCCGCAATTCAACGTGGTGCTGTACGACCAGCCCTATGCCGGCAAGTCCAAGCCACACAACCGCCAGGAACGTCTGCTCACGAAAGAGACCGAAGCGCATATCCTGCTGGAGCTGATCGAGCACTTCCGTGCCGATCACGTGATGTCGTTCTCCTGGGGCGGCGCGTGCACCCTGCTGGCACTGGCGCACCAGCCACGCCTGGTGAAGAAGGCGATCGTCAGTTCGTTCTCGCCGGTGATCAACGATCCGATGCGCGACTACCTGGAGCGCGGCTGCCAGTACCTGTCGGCCTGCGATCGCTATCAGGTCGGCAACCTGGTCAACGACACCATCGGCAAGCACCTGCCGTCGCTGTTCAAGCGCTTCAACTACCGCCACGTGAGCAGCCTGGACAGCCACGAGTACGCACAGATGCACTTTCACATCAACCAGGTGCTGGATCATGATCTGGAGCGGGCATTGAAGGGCGCGCGCAACATCGATATTCCGGTGCTGTTCATCAACGGCGAACGTGACGAGTACACCACCGTCGAAGATGCCCGGCAGTTCAGCCGCCATGTGGGCAAGAGCCAGTTCAGCGTGATTCGCGATGCCGGCCACTTCCTCGACATGGAACACAAGACCGCCTGCGAGGATACCCGCAACGCCATGCTTGGTTTCCTCAAGCCGGCACGCGAGCCCCGTCAACGCTACACCTACGTGCAGGGGCAGCATGCGCTGGCCATCTGAGCAGCCCGGCGACCTGTGGCCGTTACCCGCCGGTTCAGGTCGTCGACAGGCTTTTTTACAACCCTGGGCTTCTCATGAGGCTTGGGTTCTGGTAAAAAGTCGCGCTGCGAAGCGGGTATAGTTTAGTGGCAAAACGAAAGCTTCCCAAGCTTTAGTTGAGGGTTCGATTCCCTCTACCCGCTCCAGATTCCTCGCCTGAAACCCCTGGTTTCAGCGCCCGTAAAAAGAGCCGTCGGCTCTTTTTTCGTTTCTGCATCTTCCATTGATCTGGCCCATGGCCGCCCCCTTGCCGATCCGCTTGAATGCGCGGCCGGATTTCGCTTGCAAGCGAGACGGCTTCGGGTGCATATCGCCTACTCTACCCAGAGACATTTCCAAGGGACTGCCCATGTTTCTCTCCCGCTGGTTGCCCGGCCTGGCCAACCTCCTGCACTACCGTCGCGAGTGGTTCCACGCCGACCTGCAGGCGGGCCTGTCAGTGGCCGCGATCCAGATCCCGATCGCCATCGCCTACGCGCAGATTGTTGGCTTGCCGCCGCAGTACGGCCTGTATGCCTGCGTACTGCCGATGATGGTCTACGCCCTGATCGGCAGCTCGCGGCAATTGATGGTCGGCCCCGATGCCGCCACTTGCGCAATGATCGCTGGGGCTGTGGCGCCCTTGGCAATGGGCGATCCGCAGCGCATCGCCGAATTGT
This sequence comes from Pseudomonas sp. NBRC 111143, assembly GCF_001320965.1. NCBI lineage: Bacteria > Pseudomonadati > Pseudomonadota > Gammaproteobacteria > Pseudomonadales > Pseudomonadaceae > Pseudomonas > Pseudomonas sp. NBRC 111143. The sequence continues at coordinate 12,544 of NZ_BCBT01000047.1, forward strand.
CGGTGATCGTCACGGTACTGGTCGGGGTGATGCTGATCGCGGCAGGCCTGGCCCGCGCCGGGTTCATCGCCAGCTTCTTTTCGCGGCCGATCCTGATCGGCTACCTCAACGGTATCGGCCTGAGCCTGATTGCCGGGCAACTGTCGAAAGTGGTCGGGTTCCGCATCGAGGGCGATGGCTTCGTGCTGAGTCTGATCAATTTCCTCGAGCGCCTGGGTGAGATCCATTGGCTGACTCTGGTCATCGGCCTCGGTGGCCTGGCCCTGCTGATCTGGCTGCCCAGGCGCTATCCGAGGTTGCCTGCGGCACTGGTGACTGTGGCAGTGTTCACCGTGCTCGCAGCCCTGTTCGGTCTCGACCGATTCGGCGTAGCGATCCTCGGCCCAGTGCCTGCGGGCATCCCGGAGCTGGCCTGGCCACAGAGCAACCTGGCCGAAACCAAGAGCCTGCTGCGCGACGCGCTGGGTATCGCCACGGTCAGCTTCTGCAGCGCTATGCTCACCGCGCGCAGTTTCGCCGCGCGGCATGGCTACGCGATCAATGCCAACCACGAGTTCGTCGCCTTGGGTGTGAGCAACCTGGCCGCTGGCATCTCCCAGGGCTTCGCCATCAGCGGAGCAGACTCGCGCACCGCGGTCAACGATATGGTCGGTGGCAAGAGCCAGTTGGTGGGCATCATCGCCGCGCTGGTGATCGCGCTGATCCTGCTGTTCTTCACCGCACCCATGGCCTGGATCCCCCAGGCCGCCCTGGGCGCCGTGCTGTTGATGGCCGGTTGGGGCCTGATCGACTTGAAGTCCCTGGGCAAGATCCGGCGCCTGAGCCGCTTCGAGTTCTGGCTATGCCTGCTGACCACCATCGGCGTGCTTGGCCTGGGCGTGCTGCCGGGCATCGTCTTTGCCGTGACCCTGGCCATCCTGCGTCTGCTCTACACCATCTACCAACCCACCGACGCCGTGCTCGGCTGGGTACCGGGTATCGAAGGCCAGGTCGACGTACGCCAGCACCAAGACGCGCGCACGGTACCAGGCCTGGTGGTGTATCGCTTCGATGACGCGATCCTGTTCTTCAACGCCGACTACTTCAAGATGCGCCTGCTCGAAGCCCTGCAGCGCGAGCCCGAGCCCAAGGCCGTGCTGTTCGATGCCGAGGCCGTGACGAGCATCGATGTCAGCGGCATCGCCGCCCTGCGCGAAGTGCGCGACACCCTGCAAGCGCAAGGCGTGCACTTCGCCATCGCCCGCGCCCGCGGCACCTTCCTGCGCATGCTGGTGCGCTCGGGGATGGCGCGGGAGATGGAAGACAAGCTGCTGTTCGGCTCGGTCCGCGCCGGTATCCGCGCCTATCGGGTGTGGCGTAACAGGGAGCGCAGCACAGCGCAAAACGTGTGATCAGTAACCCAGCGCCTTCAACAACTGCGCCTCGGCCGGTACCTGCGCTCGCCCATAAAAACGCAGCAGTTCCCCGGCCCGGTTGGTGAAGATGCCATCCACCCCCGCCTTCATCGCCTTGTCGAAGTCCACGCGCTCATCGAGGGTGTAGACATGCACCAGCAAGCCGCGCTCATGGCTGGCCTTGTTCATCCATGGCTTGATCAGGTCGGCATAGCTCTGCTCGCCCAGATTGCTGCGTACCGCCGAAGGCCCTGTACCGATGGCGCCACCGGCCTTGGCCGCATCCAGCCAACGGAGGAATTCCTCACGATCCTTCGGTTCCTGGCGGGCATAGAACGCGGCCTTGTCCTGTTCAGCGGAATCGGCAAAATCCTTGCCCGACTTCGGCTCGATGCTGTCCTTGCCGATCCACAGCAGCAGGATCTTCGGCACCTGTGGCATCTGCTGGTGCAGCAGCGCCAGGCTGTTGCGATCGAACGTCTGCAGGATCACCCGGCCCGGCTTGTCGAGCCAGCCGCGAGCCTTGAGTTTTTCCTTGAGCTGCTTCTCGATGCCCGGAAACTGCTTGGGCACCTTGGTCTCGATGTACAGCCCCGGATGGCGCTCGGGGTTGCCTTCGGCGATATCGATCACTTCGTCCAGCGTCAGGATCTGCAGCTTGCCGAACGACTCACGGGCACGATCCGGGTAGGCCTTGTTGAACCAACTGCCGGCATCGAGCGACTTCAACTCGGCGAGGGTGAAATCGCTGACCGGGCTCTTCGCCCGCTCGGGGAAGCGCTCGGCCACATCGCTGGTACGCGCCAGCACATCGTCATGCACCACCACCAGCACGTTGTCGCGGGTGCGCTGCAGGTCGAGCTCCAGGTAGTCGGCGCCAAGCTCACGGGCCAGCAGATAGGCCGCTCGCGTCGATTCGGGGGCATCGAAGGAGGCGCCGCGGTGGGCGATCACCGCCGGATGGGGGACATGCTGGGCCTTGGCCAGGGAGGGGCCATCGCTGGCGCCAGCGTTCATCGCGCAAAGGAGCAGGGCCAGGCCCATTGCCGGAAGAGCAGGTATACGCATTCATCGATCCTCTTGGGCTGCGCGTTCAGAAGGGAAGCTGCGCAGCTGATTCCTTGGAGACGCAAGCCTCTCACAGCTTGGATGACATGCTAAAGTCCCCGCGTTCACCCTTGCACCACGGATGCGCGATGCCCTCTCTCGATTCCCAGCTGGCCAACTGGCCCGATCTCAACGCCCGCCACTCCTGCACCGCCCTGCTGGTGGGCAACGGCGCCAGCCGGGTGCTGTGGAAGCCGTTCGGCTACTTCTCGCTGTTCGAACAGGCGCAGCGCGCGGGACGCAAGAGCGGCCTGGCGATCAGCGACCAGGCGCTGTTCAAGGCCTTGGGCACCGAGCTGTTCGAACCGGTGCTGAGCACCCTGAACACCACGGTACGGGCCAACGCGGCCCTGGCGATCAACTCCACCGCGCCGCTGAACCGCTACTACTCGATCAAGGAAGCGTTGATCCACGCCACCCGGACGGTGCATCCGCCGCACACGCTGTTGTCGAGCGCCACTCTGGCGTCGATCAACGCCGCACTGCGCCAGTACCGCAGCGTCTACACCAGCAACTACGACCTGATCCTGCCCTGGGCCATCGAACATGCGCCACAAGGTTTCGCGCAGCTGTTCGATGACGAAGGCTTCTTCGATGTACGCCGCACCGCCAGCACCGGCACCCGGGTCCTGCACCTGCACGGTGGCATGCACCTGCTCAAGCTGCCCGACGGCAGCACGCGACAGCGCAGCGCTGTCGGTAGCGAACTGCTCGACGGCTTCGCCGTGAACATCCCTGGCGAGGTGCCGCTCTTCGTCAACGAAGACCGCAGCGAGCAGAAGCTGCGGGCGATCCGCAACTCGGACTATCTGTCCTGGAGCCTCGCGCAGTTGGCCACCGAACACGACGGTCTGTGCCTGTTCGGCCACCACCTGGACAGCAGCGACGACCACCTGCTGCAAGCCATTCACCAAGCCCGCCCCAAGCACTTGAGCATCGCCATCCGGCCTCTGAACGAAGCCTCGATCATCAACCAGAAGCAGCACTTTTCCAAGCGCTTCGCAGATCTTGCTGGCGTTTCCCTGCACTTCTTCGACGCCACCAGCCACCCGCTCGGCGCCGCGGAACTGGCACTGCCGGTGCCGTTGGCGCAAGCGCGACGTCACTGACAATTCATCCGCGGCGATCTGGTAAATGTAAATAATTCTCGATAAGATCCGCACCCTTTCCTTCCCAGGCCAGCCCGGAAAGCGTGCATGCAGCGCCTCAAGCCCGACCCAGCCACCCAGGACACCTGCCGCGGCTTCTATGCCGAGATCCTGCATTTCCTGCGCAAGCGCATGGACAATGCCAGTGACGCCGCCGACATGACTCAGGATGTCTTCACCCAATGGCTGGGCTACCGCGACCGGGCCAAGGTCGAGCAACCCCGCGCCTTTCTGTTCCAGGTGGCGCGCAACTTGCTGAGCGATCACTGGCGTCGGCAGAAGGTGCGCCATGCCGTGCTCGACGACCAGGCCCAGGACGAAACAGCGGCCGACAACGACCCGCTTGACCACGCCCAGCACACGCAACGCCTGGATCAATTGCGTGAAGTGCTCGGCGAACTCTCGCCGCGGCGACGAGAAGCCCTTATGCTGCACCGCTTCGAAGGCCTGACCCAGGCACAGATCGCTGAACGCATGGATATTTCCGTAAGCATGGTCGAGAAGCACATCGCCGCCGCCCTGCTGCAATGCAAGCAACGGCTGGACAGTGACAATGGCAGGGAGCAGCCGCAATGAGCCTTATCGACGACATCGACCAGCACCCGATCGACGCCCAGGCGGCCAGTTGGTTCACGCGCAACCGCAATACGCCGTCGCGTGAGGAGCGCAAGGCTTTCGCCCTGTGGATCCAGCACCCGGAGCATGCGCGCGCCTATCGGCAGTTCGAACAGCTGTGGGACGACCTGGCGGCGCTCAAGCAGGCCAGCCAGCCTGTCGCCCTGCCGATACGCCAGCCGCCGCGCTGGCGTCCGGCTCTGGCAGTGGCTGCGGCGCTGCTGTGCGCGGTGCTGGCCAGCAACCTGGGCAGCACCACTGCACCGATGCATCAGAACCTGGCGGCCAGCAACAGCATGCGCACCCTGCGCCTGCCCGATGGCAGCCAGTTGTTCGTCAACGCCCAGACCCGCCTGCGCCTGGACTTCACCGCCGAACAACGATTGATCAGCCTCGAACACGGTCAGCTGTACATCGAGGTGGCACCCGACAAGGAGCGCCCGCTGTTCGTCGATGCCGGCAGTGCCCGCGTGCGCGTGGTCGGCACCGGCTTCGACCTGCGCCGTGGAGACCGCGAGCTGGCCCTGAGCGTGGCCCACGGCCAGGTCGTCTTCGAGACCTCGGGCGAACATCAGCCTGCGCTGCTGCTCGGTGCCGGACAACGCGTCACCTACGACCCGGCGCGCGGCACGCTGGTGCGCCAGGAGCTCGGAGAACAGCCGGTGGCCGACTGGCGCGATGGCCACGTGAGCTTTCGCAACCGTGAGCTGGCGAGCCTGATCGACGAACTGAGCCTGTACCGCCAGCAACCGGTGCTGCTCGCCGATCCGAGCCTGGGCCGCTACAAGGTGTCGGGCAATCTCGATGTGCACGATCCCGATGCACTGCTCACCGCCCTGCCCGCGTTGCTCCCGGTAAAAACCACGCTGCTCGGCGACGGCCGCCTGCGCATCGAACATCGCTCGAAATAAATTTGAGAATTTTTATCATTCGCAGGTGAGGGTTTTTCCCAACACCGCGTCTTCCTCCCCGCCTGCCGCGTGAACGGCGGGCTTTTTTCCGGCCATTTGCCGTTTGGGGGAATCCATGTTGCCTGCGTTGCGTCCGTTGAAAACCTTGCCCACTCGTCCCACCCTGCTCGCCCTGTGCCTGGCCATCAGCCTGGCCGCCGAAGCCGCGCCGCAGCAGTTCGACCTGCCCGCCCAACCGCTGGCGCGCTCGCTGAGCCAACTGGCGCAGCAGGCCAAGGTCCAGCTGCTGTTCGACGAAGCCCTGCTGCACAACGCCCAGGCCCCGGCCCTGCAAGGTGCCTTCGAGGCGCAGGAGGCGATCGCCCGCCTGCTTGCCGGCAGCCGCTTCAGCATGGTGCGCATGGGCAACACCTACGTGGTGCGGCTCAACGAAGAGCAACCGCAGGCCGACAACAGCATCCAGCTCGGCGCCATGAGCATCGTCGGCGACGGCCAACAGATCGGACCGCAGAACGTCGGACGCTCGACCCTCAACCAGGAACAGATCGACCGCTACCAGCCCAGCAACATCCCCAGCGTGCTCGCCACTCTGCCAGGCGTGAACATGGGCGGCTCGGCCAAGCCGGGCGGGCAGACCATCAACATCTGGGGCCTGGGTGACGCCGAAGACGTGCCGATGACCGTCGACGGCGCCACCAAGAGCGGCTTCGAACGCTACCAGCAAGGCACGGTGTTCATCGAGCCGGAGCTGATCAAGCACATCGAGGTAGAAAAAGGCCCGCACTCGGTCAAGACCGGCAACGGCGGTTTCGGCGGCAGCGTCAACATGACCACCAAGGACGCCGGCGACCTGCTCCAGGAAGGGCGCAACAGCGGCGCGATGGTCAAGTACGGCTACGCCAGCAACGACCACCAGCAGGTGTACAGCTCGGCGCTGTTCGGTCGCACCGAGGATGGCCGCTTCGATGGCTTGGCCTACCTGACCAAGCGCGACGGCGGCGACATGAAGCTGGCCAGCAACATCCCCGATCCCCAAGGCCGCTACCCGATCAACCCCACGCGCCTGCCCAACAGCGCCCTCGACCTGGACGGCGCACTGTTCAAGGGCAACGTGCATTTCAACGAAGAGCACAGCCTGGGCTTCTCCTGGTCTCAGTCACAGAGCGAACGCTGGGCGCCGTTCTCGTCCACCGCCTACCCCACGCCGCCCACCGCCGCCGACATCAAGAAGTACGGCTACGAAGCGGCGCTCAAACGCTTCCTGGCCAACCGCACCACCACCGACACCACCTGGTCGACCACCTACACCTACCAGCCGATCGACAACCGCTGGGTCGACCTGGAAGTGAAGTACTCCGACTCCGACACCAAGCAGACCGACGAGCGCCTGGCCACGGCGTTCTTCCAGCCGGCTACCGGCGGGCGCAAGATGGACACCGAGTACCGCGACCGTATGCTCGCCGTGACCAACACCAGCCTGTTCGAGACCGGCGTGCTGGAGCACGCACTGACGGCGGGCGTGCAAGTGCGCCGCCACGACCGCGACACGCAGATGTGGATGCCGGGCGGCATCTACGACACGCCGCGCTACAACTACGGCCACTACCAGCCGTACTTCATGCCCAGCGGCAAGGTGCAGAGCCAGGGCTACTACCTGCAGGACGCCGTCACCCTGGGTGATGTGACCATCACCCCGTCGCTGCGCTACGACCAGGTGACCAACGAGGGCAAGCCCAACGATGCCCCGCTGTACAACAACCCGGCCGCGGGCCACGACTACAGCGACAAGACCTACAGCGGCTGGTCGCCACGTCTGTCGGTGTTCTGGAAGGTCACGCCCAACACCGCCCTGTTCGCCGACTACAGCAAGACCTGGCGGGCGCCGGTGCTGGACGAGCAGTACGAAGTCCAGGGCAGCGGTAGCCGCACCGCCACCAGCCGCAACCTGGACCCGGAGCGCATCACCGCCCTGCGCGTGGGCAGCGTGTTCGACTTCGACAACCTGGTGCTGGCCAACGACAGCGCCCAAGTGCGCACCACGCTGTTTCGCAACCACATCGAGGACGAGATCTTCAAGGCCACCGGCATCGGCTGCCCACAACAACTGGTCACCGGTGGCAGCATCGCCAACACCTGTGGCGGCGGGCTGATGTCCAACTACCGCAACATTGGCGATGTGGTGATCAAGGGCTTCGAGGTCGAGAGCTTCTACGATTCGACCTACCTGTTCGGCTCGGCGTCGTTCTCCTGGATCACCGGCCGTCACCAGGGCGCCTACACCAACCCCTGGGGCCCGGATGTGTGGGCCAAGGATATTCCCGCGCCGAAATGGATCACCACGCTGGGGGTGAAGATTCCGGCCTGGGATGCGCGGATCGGCTGGACCGCGCAGTTCGTGCGCAAGACCGACCGCCTGCCAAGCGACAAGTACTACGAGGGGCCGGCCAGCGTACTGGGTGACCGTTACTACGATCAGTTCGCCAACAGCAGCTACCAGATCCACGGCCTGTTCGCCAATTGGAAGCCGCAGCAGGCCTACCTGAAAGGTACCGAGGTCAACCTGACGGTGGACAACCTGTTCAACGAGTCGGCCCGACCGGAGTTGTCGGGGGAGAATGCGCTGATGCAAGGGCGCAATGCCAAGATCAGCGTGACGCGGTTCTTCTGATTGTTGCCAGTCGCGGTGGAGGCGAGTTTGTCGGGGCGCCGAACCACCGCGAACATTGGCGCTGAGCTTTTCGCGGGCAAGCCCGCTCCCACAGGGCCTGGCAGTACTCAGCCGGCAATGAGCCCATCGGCCCGCAACAGGCTCTCCAGGCAATGCTCCTGTATCCCATAGAACGCCTTGAGCTGGGCGATCTTCTCCAGCAGTGCGCTGTTATCCCCAGCCTGTCTGCGCTTGACCGCCAGGATCATCTTGTTCTTGTTGGTGTGCTCCAACGAAATGAACTCGAACACCTTGGTCTCGTAGCCACAGGCTTCCAGGTACAACGCGCGCAGGCTGTCGGTGAGCATCTCGGCCTGCTGGCCCAGGTGCAGCCCGTACTGCAGCATGGGCTGCAACAGCCCTGGGCTGTGCAGTTGCGGACGGATCTGCTTGTGACAGCACGGTGAGCACATGATGATCGACGCGCCGCAGCGGATCCCGGTATGGATGGCGTAGTCGGTGGGGATATCGCAGGCGTGCAGCGCGATCATCACCTCGATGGCATCGGGCACCACGCTACGCACATCGCCGCACTGGAACTCCAGGCCAGGATGCTCCAGCCGCGCCGCGGCAGCGTTGCACAGCTCGACCATGTCGGGGCGCAACTCGACGCCGGTCACTTGCGCTTCGCGAGCCAGGGTGTTGCGCAGGTAGTCATGCATGGCGAAGGTCAGGTAGCCCTTGCCCGAACCGAAGTCGGCGACTCGCAGCACCTGGTCCGCAGTCAGCGGCGCACTGCCCAAGGCATGCGCGAAGACCTCGATGAACTTGTTGATCTGCTTCCACTTGCGCGACATCGACGGAATCAGCGCACCTTGAGTGTCGGTCACGCCAAGATCGCGCAGAAATGGCCGCGACAGTTCCAGATAGCGTTTCTTCTCACGATCGTGCCCGCCCGCCGCGGCCTCGCGCGGCACCTGGGTGCCGTGGCGTTGCAACAGCGGCTTGCCCTTCTTGCTGAACCCCAGTTGCACCTCGCCTTCGGCGGTGAACAGGTGAGCATTGCGAAAGCTCTCCGGCAACAACTCGGCGACCAGGGCCTGGGCCTGATCCAGCGGCAGGTTGCGGGTGATGTCGCGGGTCTGGTGACGGTAGACCAGCGACAGGCAGGGCTGGCCCTTGATCTGCACTGGCTTGGCGATGATCCGCTGCAGGCTCTGGTCGGCGCCGACATGACGCGCCAGCACCAGCTTGGTCAGGGTTTCGCTGTGCAGGGCATCGCCCAGCAGGGCCAGGAACTGGGCGCGGGCGTCCGCAGCGGGGGTGGAGGAAGACATGGGAAGGGGGTGCCTCAAGATGCGCAATGGCCGGCATTCTACAGGTTTGCAGGCTTGAGTGGCTGTGCAGGCCCCATCGTCGGCCCGCACCGCCACACACTGTTCAATCCAGGATCACCAGCTGGTTGGGCAACTGGTTGCGCCGCCGCGTCGGCGGCAGGTGCTGGCTGAGCAACTCGCCGCAGGCATCGATGCATTCGACGAACCCCTGCAAGGTGCGCCCCGCGCAGACCTGCGCGGTAAAACGTGCCACCAGTTCGGCACGTGCTCGTTCGTCCAGATGCTGGGCGATGCCCTCGTCCGCCAGGATGGTCACATAGCGCTCCGCCTCGCTGACGAAGATCAACACCCCGGTAGCCCCCTCGGTGCGTTGCAGGTTTTGCTCACGAAATTGCCGCCGGGCAAGATCGGCGGCACGGCGGTGGCGCAGCACCCGTGGGACCAGCCAGCCGGCCAGGCGCGGGTTACGCAGCAACAGGCTGAAGGCGATGAAGGTCAGTACCTGGGCGACCAGCAGCCCACGCAGCCCTGGCCACCCCAGCAGCACCTGCACCAATCCCGGGAGCGCCAGCGCCAGCAGCACGGCCCACAGCAACGGCAGGTAGGCATAGTCATCGGCGTGGCGCGCCAGCACCGTCACCAGCTCCGCGTCGGTGCGCTGTTCGGCACGAGCGATGGCTTCGGCAACCTGGCGTTGTTCGTATTCATTGAGAAGGGTCATGCCTTCGGTCTCTCGATCGTTCTTATAGTTGTTAGCCCGGCACGCGGTCGCGAGAGTGTATCTCATCGAGCCCCACTTATAAGGCATAATCCGCGGCGACCGCGGGAGGATGGGGGAGCGACCTGTTACACCGCCAGCGGGCCAGACAACAACAGCCGTCCGAAAAATCGGCCGCGAGCGAACCACTCGACAACGGAATTGATGATGAAACTGTCCTTGCTGGGCCTGGCCATGGGCCTTGCCAGTCAGGCGGCCGTGGCCGCCACCTCTGCCCCGCCCCTGGAAGACAAGCGGGCCTTCATCGACCATCTGATCAGCCAGATGACCGTCGACGAGAAGATCGGTCAGTTGCGCCTGATCAGTATCAGCCCGGAAATGCCGCGCGAAAAGATCCGCGAGGAGATCGCCGCCGGTCGCATCGGCGGTACCTTCAACTCGCGCACAGCGCCAGAGAACCGGCCGATGCAGGACGCCGCCATGCGCAGCCGCCTGAAGATTCCGATGTTCTTTGCGTACGACACCATCCATGGTGAGCGTACGATCTTCCCGATAAGCCTGGGCCTGGCAGCGACCTGGGACATGGACGCCATCGCCAAGGTCGGCCGCACCTCGGCCATCGAGGCTTCGGCCGATGCCCTGGACATGACCTTCGCGCCGATGGTCGACATCGCCCGCGACCCTCGCTGGGGCCGCACCAGCGAGGGCTTCGGCGAAGACACCTACCTCACCTCGAAGATCGGCCAGGTGATGGTCCGCTCGTTCCAGGGCAAGAGCCCGGCCGAGCCCGACAGCATCATGGCCATCGTCAAGCACTTCGCCCTGTATGGCGCAGTGGAAGGCGGGCGCGACTACAACACGGTCGATATGAGCCTGCCGAAAATGTACAACGACTACCTGCCACCCTACCGCGCCAGCCTCGACGCCGGTGCAGGCGGGGTGATGGTGGCGCTGAACTCGATCAACGGCGTACCGGCCACCTCCAATACCTGGCTGATGAACGATCTGCTGCGCAAGGAGTGGGGCTTCAAGGGCGTGACCATCAGCGACCACGGCGCCATCCAGGAGCTGATCCGCCACGGCGTCGCCCGCGACGGCCGCGAGGCGGCGAAGCTGGCGATCAAGGCCGGCATCGACATGAGCATGAACGATACCCTCTACGGCCAGGAGCTGCCGGGCCTGCTCAAGTCCGGTGAAGTGACCCAGGCCGAGCTCGACCAGGCGGTACGCGAAGTGCTGGGCGCCAAGTACGAGATGGGCCTGTTCAAGAACCCCTACGTGCGCATCGGCAAGCCCGAGACCGATCTCAAGGACTACTACGGCGACGACCGTCTGCACCGTGAGGCCGCCCGCGACGTGGCACGGCGCAGCCTGGTGCTGCTGGAGAACAAGAACCAGGCCCTGCCGCTGAAGAAGGCCGGCACCATCGCCCTGGTCGGCCCACTGGCCGATGCCCCGATCGACATGATGGGCAGTTGGGCTGCCGACGGCCGCCCCGAACATTCGGTGACGGTTCGCGAAGGCCTGCGTCGCGCCACCGAAGGCAAGGCCAAGGTCATCTATGCCAAGGGTTCGAACATCACCGGCGACAAGGCGATCTTCGACTACCTGAACTTCCTCAACTTCGCGGCGCCAGAAATCATCGACGATCCGCGCCCGGCCGCCGTGCTGATCGATGAAGCGGTCAAGGCCGCCAAGCAATCGGACGTGGTAGTGGCGGTGGTGGGTGAGTCGCGCGGCATGTCCCACGAGTCATCCAGCCGCACCACCCTGGAGATTCCGGCGGTACAGCGCGAGCTGATCAAAGCGCTCAAAGCCACCGGCAAACCCCTGGTGCTGGTGCTGATGAACGGCCGGCCGCTGTCGATCGCCTGGGAGCGCGAGCAGGCCGATGCCATCCTCGAAACCTGGTTCAGCGGCACCGAAGGCGGCAACGCCATCGCCGATGTGCTGTTCGGCGACTACAACCCGTCCGGCAAGCTGGCCATCACCTTCCCGCGTTCGGTCGGGCAGATCCCGATGTACTACAACCACCTGAGCATCGGCCGCCCGTTCACCCCGGGCAAGCCGGGCAACTACACCTCGCAGTACTTCGAGGAGCCCAATGGCCCGCTGTATCCGTTCGGTTACGGCCTGAGCTACAGCACCTTCGAGCTCTCGGACCTTGCGCTGTCGAAGACCGCGCTCAAGCGCGGTGACAACCTGCAGGCCGAAGTGACGGTGAAGAACACCGGCAAGGTCGATGGCGAAACCGTGGTGCAGCTGTACATCCAGGATGTCAGCGCTTCGATGAGCCGTCCGGTGAAAGAGCTGAAGAACTTCCAGAAGGTGCTGCTCAAGGCGGGTGAGTCCCGAACCTTGACCTTCCGCATCAGCGAGGATGACCTGAAGTTCTACAATGGCCAGCTCCAGCATGTGGCCGAGCCTGGGCAGTTCAACGTCCAGATCGGACTGGACTCGCAGGCCGTGCAGCAGCAGAGCTTCGAGTTGCTGTAGACCGCTGCGGCCACTGTGCGGATAAGCCCGCTCCTGCAGGATTGGATGTGCTCCTGGAGGAGCAGGCTTACCCGCGAAAGGGCCGGTACTTAAACCGAATGCCCGGACCCGCACCATGCCTTCATCCTTCCGCGCCCTGCGCCTGGCCCTGGTCACCCTGCTGATCTTGATCGGCACTGCCCTCAGCGCCAGTTGGGCGATGCACCACGCCAAGCGCCAGGCGATGCAGACCGACGCACGCCGGGCCAGCGAGCAATTGACCCTCTACGCCAACGGCCTGCATACGCTCATCGAACGCTACCGCGCCCTGCCCGCCGTCCTGGCGCTGGACCCGGAGCTGATCGACGCCCTGCGCGGCCCGGTCGGCGAATCGCTGCAGGATGCGCTGAACCGCAAGCTCGAACGCATCAACGGCGCCGCCAATTCCTCGACCCTCGAACTGCTCGACCGCACCGGTCTCGCCGTTGCAGCCAGCAACTGGCGCCTGCCGACCACGTACGTCGGCTCCAACTATGGCTTTCGCCCCTATTTCAAGCAGACCCGCAGCCAGGGCACCGGCAGCTTCTACGCCGTCGGCGTGACCAGCGGCGTGCCGGGCTATTTCCTGTCCAGCGCAGTGAACGACGAGCACGGACGCTTCCTCGGTGCCATGGTGGTCAAGCTCGAATTCCCCGAGCTTGAACGCGAATGGCGCCAGGGCAGCGACATCCTGCTGGTCAGCGATGCGCGCGGGATCATCTTCATCGCCAACCAGAACGGCTGGCGCTATCGCGAGCTGCAGCCCTTGACTGCCGCAGACCGCGCTGAGCTGGCCGAAACCCGCCAGTACGACAAACAGCCCCTGGTCCCTCTGCAGCACCAGTTGCTGACCCGCTTCGACGAACGCAGCACGTTCAGCCGCGTGCAGGGGCCGGACGGCAGCGCCGACTATCTGTGGGAGAGCTTGCCGCTGGCCACCGAAGGCTGGACCCTGCATCTGCTGCGCAAGCCGCAGGTCAGCGAGGATGCCCGCAACGCGGCGCTGTCTGGCGCCGCGGTGTGGTTGAGCCTGGTGTTCGCCGTGCTGTTCGTCAGCCAGCGCCTGCGCATCGCCCGCCTGCGCCAACGCAGCCGCGAAGAGCTGACGCGCCTGGTCGAGGAGCGCACACGCGAGTTGCGCACTGCCCAGGAAGGCCTGGTGCAGTCGGCCAAGTTGGCGGCGCTGGGGCAGATGTCGGCGGCGCTGGCCCATGAGATCAACCAGCCGTTGACCACCCAGCGCATGCAACTGGAAACCCTGCGCCTACTGCTCGACCATGGCCGCCATGAACAGGCGCGTCAGGCGCTGGAGCCGTTGGAGCAGATGCTCACGCGCATGGCCGCCCTCACCGGCCACCTCAAGACCTTCGCACGCAATAGCCCAGGCGGGCTGCGCGAGCGTCTCGACCTGGCCACCGTGGTCGACCAGGCCCTGCACCTGCTCGACACCCGCATTCGCGGCGAGCAGGTCGAGGTGGCGCTGTACCTGGCGCGTCCTGCGTGGGTGCGCGGCGACGCGATCCGCCTCGAACAGGTGCTGATCAATCTGCTGCACAACGCCCTCGACGCCATGGCCGACAAGCGCTACAAACGTCTGGAGATCCGTATCGAAGCCGAGGACGAACGCTGGCACCTGAGCGTGCTCGACTCCGGTGGCGGCATCAAGGATGCCGACCTGGCCCGCGTCTTCGACCCCTTCTTCACCACCAAGCCGGTGGGCGAAGGGCTGGGCCTGGGCCTGGCGATTTCCTATGGCATCGTTCATGAAGCCGGCGGCCAGTTGCAGGTCGAAAACCTGCCTGGCGGTGCCCGCTTCAGCCTTACCCTGCCCCGCGACCTGGAGCCTGCATGTTGAATTCAGTGATCGTCGTCGACGACGAAGCCAGCATCCGCACCGCGGTGGAGCAATGGCTGAGCCTGTCCGGCTTCAGCGTGCAGTTGTTCGCCCGCGCAGAGGAATGTCTCGCGCAACTGCCACAGCACTTCCCCGGCGTGGTTATCAGCGATGTGCGCATGCCGGGCATGGATGGCCTGCAACTGCTCGAGCACCTGCAGGCGCAAGACCCTGACCTGCCGGTGATCCTGCTCACCGGTCACGGCGATGTGCCGATGGCAGTGGAAGCCATGCGCAACGGTGCCTACGACTTCCTGGAAAAACCCTTCACCCCGCAGCACTTGCTGGGCAGCCTGCGCCGCGCCCTGGACAAGCGCCAACTGGTGCTGGAAAACCGCGCGCTGCACCAGCAGGCCGACCTAAAGGAACGGCTGCAAGCGACCCTGCTGGGGATGTCTCAGGGCTTGCAACAGTTGCGTCGGCAGGTGTTGGAACTGGCGGGGTTGCCAGTCAATGTGCTGATCCGCGGCGAAACCGGCAGCGGCAAGGAGCGCGTGGCGCGATGCCTGCACGACTTCGGCCCACGCGCCGACAAACCCTTCGTCGCCCTCAATTGCGCGGCAATCCCCGAAGCCCTGTTCGAGGCCGAGCTGTTCGGCCATGAGAGCGGCGCCTTCACCGGCGCCCAGGGCAAACGCATCGGCAAGCTGGAATATGCCAACGGCGGCACGGTATTTCTCGACGAGATCGAAAGCATGCCACTGGCCCAGCAGGCCAAGTTGCTGCGGGTGATTCAGGAGCAGAAACTCGAACGCCTGGGTGCCAACCAGAGCATCAGCGTCGACTTGCGCATCATCGCCGCGACCAAACCCGATCTGCTCGACGAGGCTCGCGCCGGGCGATTTCGCGAAGACCTGGCGTACCGCCTGAACGTTGCCGAACTGCGTCTGGCGCCACTGCGCGAGCGGCGCGAGGACATCCCGCTGCTGTTCGAGCATTTCGTCCGTACCGCCGCCGAGCGCCTGGGGCGCAGCAGCACACCGCCGCTTTCAGGCGCGCAACTGGCACAACTGCTGGCCCATGACTGGCCGGGCAATGTGCGCGAGCTGGCCAATGCCGCCGAGCGCCATGCGCTGGGGCTGGGTTCATCGAGCATCGAGGTGGCGCCGGGAGGTCAGTCGCTGAGCGAACAAATGGAGGCGTTCGAGCTGCAATGCCTGCGCGCCGCGCTGCGTCAGCACAAGGGCGAGATCAAAGGGGTCATGGAGACGCTGCAACTGCCGCGGCGTACGCTGAACGAGAAGATGCAGCGCCATGGCCTGATGCGCGAGGATTTTATCGAGCGCGAATGAGCGGAATCTTGCCGATCAAAAGCTGCCAATAGGCGGGTTACCGCTCATATGGCCTGTGTCTGGCCGGTGCAAGCAGCGCGGCTGTTCGCGGGCAAGCCCGCTTCTACGGATACAGTGCAGGCCTTGATCCATCGCGTTTCTGGGGCGCTGGCATGCCCAAGGATGGGGCGGCCGACACCTCATTCGGATCGTTACGCCCTCATTTGGCACAGCTTCTGCAAAACCCTTCTCAAGCCGCGGTCCCGCGCGCCTCACAAAAACAACGAGAAGGTATCCCTGATGGATAACGCCACCACCCTGCCCGCCGGGGCGGCCACTGCGCCCGCCGCGGAAAAAACCACCGCCAGTCGTCTCAAGTCGATCTTCAGCGGTTCGATCGGCAACATGGTCGAATGGTACGACTGGTACGTCTACGCCGCATTCTCGCTGTACTTCGCCAAAGCCTTCTTCCCCGCTGGCGACACCACCGCACAACTGCTCAACACCGCCGCGATCTTCGCCGTGGGCTTCCTGATGCGCCCGATCGGTGGCTGGCTGATGGGGCTGTACGCCGACCGCAAGGGCCGCAAGGCTGCGCTGATGGCGTCGGTACTGCTGATGTGCGCAGGCTCGCTGGTCATCGCCCTGACGCCGGGCTATGAAACCATCGGCGTCGCCGCGCCTATCCTGCTGGTGATCGCACGCCTGATGCAGGGTCTGTCGGTCGGCGGTGAATATGGCACCTCGGCCACCTACCTCAGCGAGATGGCCAGCAAGGAACGCCGTGGCTTCTTCTCCAGTTTCCAGTACGTCACCCTGATTTCCGGCCAGCTCATCGCCCTGGCGGTGCTGATCATCCTGCAGAACGTGCTGACCACCGAACAGCTGTATGCCTGGGGCTGGCGCGTGCCCTTCGTGATCGGCGCGCTGTGCGCGGTGGTTGCACTGTACCTGCGCCGTGGGATGGAAGAGACCGCGTCCTTCACCAAGAAGGAGAAGTCCAAGGAAAGCCTGATGCGCACCCTGATGCGCCACCCCAAGGAGCTGATGACCGTCGTCGGCCTGACCATGGGCGGCACCCTGGCCTTCTACACCTACACCACCTACATGCAGAAGTACCTGGTCAACACCGTCGGCATGAGCATCAGCGACTCGACCACCATCTCGGCGGCCACGCTGTTCCTGTTCATGTGCCTGCAGCCGGTGATCGGCGGGCTGTCCGACAAGATCGGCCGGCGCCCGATCCTGATTGCCTTCGGCGTGCTGGGGACCCTGTTCACCGTACCGATCCTCAGCACCCTGCACACCATCCAGAGCTGGTGGGGCGCCTTCTTCCTGATCATGGCGGCGCTGATCATCGTCAGTGGCTACACCTCGATCAACGCCGTGGTGAAGGCCGAGCTGTTCCCCACCGAGATCCGCGCCCTGGGCGTTGGCCTGCCCTACGCACTGACCGTGTCGATCTTCGGCGGCACCGCCGAGTACGTGGCCCTGTGGTTCAAGAGCGCTGGCATGGAAACCGGCTTCTACTGGTACGTCACCGGCTGCATCGCCTGCTCGCTGCTGGTCTACGCGACCATGAAGGACACCAAGCAGCACTCGCGCATCACCACTGATTGATTCTGCGTTCGCTGTAATTGAAAAGGGTCGTTCCGGTGGAACGGCCCTTTTTTGCGGCCGCAAAAAAGCTCTGCTGCGGGCATTTGTACCGTTCGCGTCAGTCCTTTTTTCTGGAGGTCAGGATACTTCCAGCACTTGCTGCGGCTGACGACGCTGGTAGTAGGTGGCCAGTAGCACCAGCGCCAGCAGGATCGCGCCCAACACCATGGAAGAGCCGATCGTGCCAAAGTCCAGACCGCCTTTTTCGTATGGCTTGGTGAGGAAATCGCCCAGGGTTGCACCGAATGGCCGAGTCAGCACGAAGGCTACCCAGAACAACACCACACCAGGGATTCGGGTCCAGTAACGCGCCATAGCCACCAACACGATGGCACTGCCGATCAGCAGGGCGCCACCCGCGAAGCCCAGGCCTGAATCATCTGCAAGGTAGTCGCCCAGTGCGGTGCCCAGGGTGTTGGAGAACAGGATCGCAACCCAGTAGAACAACTCGCCCGCACGACTGCGGATGCGCGTGACATCCAGTGGATTACCACTCAGCCGCCACAGGGCGAAGGTCAACAGCAGGATGCCGATCAGCAGCGCTGAACCTGCGGCGTAACCCAACCCGAGCGTGCGATCCATGAAATCGGACATGGTGGTGCCAGCGGTGCTGGTGGACAGTATCACCAGCCAGTAGAGCACTGGGTGATAGCGGCGGGAATAAAGCTGGGTGAGCAACGTCAGCAAGAACACACTGATCAACAACAGCGAACTCATGGCGTAGCCGATGTCGAGCGTCATCGACAGCAGGTCGCCAGCCGTCTCGCCCAGCGTGGTGGCGCAGATCTTCATGACCCAGAAGGCCAAGGTGATTTGCGGAAGTTTATTCATCGTGTGCCGCTCCGGTTTCTGGAATGCGGCGATGTTGAAGACGAACGTCTGAAAAATCGGTTGGAAAGGAATGAAAAAACCGTTCGGCGTCGAGAGCGACGAAGTGTTGAGTCCTTAACTCGCCATTAATTGAGGTGGAGCAACCTACAAGCGCTGACAGAACGCTTTCGGATATTTGATATGCCGCATGCTGCGGGGTAGAGCCGACAGCTACTTATTTGGACATCTCGTGCGCAAACACATCGATTAAATTGATTGTTTTACGTAATTTTTTGCGCTTTTTAATCAAATTAATCGGCGTAGCATGAGATCCATAGCAAGAACAAACCCCCTCGAATCTACTGGAGCAACGACCATGAAAAACCAACTGATCCTGACCCTGGCCCTTTCGGTCTTCGCCGCAGGTGCCTTCGCCGAAGACGGCTTTGACCGCACCAACGCCCACACCTTCGCCGCTGCACAAAGCCAATCGGCCAGCTACGCAGAAGACGGTTTCGACCGCACCGGTGGCCAACGCTTCGCCGAAGATGGCTTCGACCGCACTGGCGGCCAACGCTTCGCCGAAGACGGCTTCGACCGCACTGGTGGCCAACGCTTCGCCGAAGACGGCTTCGACCGCACTGGCGGCCAACGCTTCGCCGAAGACGGCTTCGACCGCACTGGCGGCCAGCGCTTCGCTGAAGATGGCTTCAGCCGCACCAACGCCCACCGCATCAGCTGATCACTGATGCGTGTCACCCAGCCCGGCTTTGGCCGGGCTTGATCATTCCCAGCCAGCTCAAGGCTTGGCACACTAGGCGCCTCGTCCGTCCCAGAGGAAGGGCCAAGGCCCTGCGCAGATGCACTACTACGAACCCGCCAAAGGCCACGGCCTGCCCCACGACCCGTTCAACGCCATCGTCGGCCCCCGGCCCATCGGCTGGATCTCCTCCCATGATCGCGAAGGTCGCCTGAACCTGGCGCCCTACAGCTTCTTCAACGCCTTCAACTACATTCCACCGATCATCGGTTTCTGCAGCGTCGGGCGCAAAGACAGCCTGAACAACATCGAACAGACCGGCGAGTTCGTCTGGAACCTGGCCACGCGCCCGCTGGCCGAGCAGATGAACCAGAGCTGCGCGGCAGTGGCTGCAGATATCAACGAATTCGAGCTGAGCGGCCTGACACCGGCGCCCTCGAACGTGGTCGGCGTGCCGCGGGTGGGTGAGAGCCCGGTGAACTTCGAGTGCAAGGTGAGCCAGATCATCCAGCTCAAGCGCGCCGATCACGAGCTGGTGCCCAGCTGGCTGATCCTGGGTGAAGTGGTGGCCGTGCATATCGCCGAACACCTGCTCAAAGAGGGTATCTACGACACTGCTGCCGCCGAGCCGATCCTGCGTGGCGGTGGCCCGGCGGATTACTTCGAGCTGGGCAACCTGTTCAAGATGCGTCGCCCGCAGGCCTGATCACCAGGCCAGCTCGCCCTCTTCACCGACGCCCTGCAGGCGTTCGAGTTCGGCACAGGCCGCCTCGTCAGCGGCCATTGCCGACGTGAACACCTGGCCCTCCAGGACTTTGTGAAAGCGCGGAGCCCCACCCATGTGCAGGGCCTTGACCGCGATTGCCGCGTGGTAGCCGCCGCCTTCGACCGGGACCATTGCCGAAACGGCCTCGAAGCCCGGGAATTCTCTACGTGCCATTGCTGTGCTCCAGCTGTTGAACGAGGGGCGGGATTCTACTGCAGCATGCGTTAAGGTAGTGGCCTTTTCATGGGCAAGCTTGCCCGCGAGAAGGTTACCCGCGACCAACCCTCAATCGAAGGTCTGCAGGTCCATGCTCGCCACCACCCGCTCCTGCAGCAGGTCGCCGAAGACCTCGAGCGTCGGTGAAGCGAAGTAACCGCGCATGGCCTGCTGATCCTGCCAGCTGCCGCTGAGCAGCCAGAGGTCGGCGTCAACCTGGGAGCGCTGGACGGTGAACGCCAGACAGCCTGGGCTGCGCAGCGAAGGCTCGAGCAGGTCGCGCAGGCGCATGCCGAGTTCCGCCGAACGACCGCTGCTGGCACGGATGAAAGCCAAGTGTGTGACCGGTTGATGCAAGGTCATGAACGATCTCCTTGAAGCAGGCGGGACGGAAAAGCCAGGCTGCCAAGATTAGGTCCTCGCCCGCACCCTGCGTTAGGCCATTTCTGTCTGTCGATTGCCTGATCCTGCCGCAATGCAGGATCAGGCAATCGGTCGGCAGCATTTGGCTAGCGCAGGATGTTGCCCAAATCTATGCTGGCCCGGTCCCTGGAGGAATTCGATCATGACCACTGCCCTTGCCGCTCTCGACCCGACCCTGGAAAATCAGCGTCTGGAACTCGCTGACCTGATCCTGAGGCACGCAGGCGATCCCCACGGACCACCGACGGCCATCGAGCAGCTGTACCTGTCGCGCTATGAAGGCAACATCCGTTCGAAGCCGGGCCTGGCCCTGCCGGCCCTCTGCGTCATGGCCCAGGGCAGCAAGAGTCTGTTCCTGGGCGATCAGCAGTATGCCTACGACCCGCTGCACTACATGGTGGTGTCGGTGACCATGCCGATCAGCCGGGTGAGGCTCGACGCCAGCCCGGAAAACCCGGTGCTTGGGCTGCGGATCGATCTGGACGCGGCAGAGATCAGCCAGTTGATTGCCGAAAACGGCCCGATGCTGGTGCCCAGCGTGCAGTCCGGGCTTGGGCTGTATGTGGAGAAGACCGATGCGCACCTGCTCGATGCCTTGCTGCGCCTGGTCCGCTTGCTCGATAGCCCGCGCGACATCCCGATGCTGGCCCCGCTGTTTCGCCGCGAAATCCTCTACCGCCTACTGCGCGGGCCGCAGGGGCATCGCCTGTACGAGATTGCCCTGGCCAACAGCCAGACACACCGCGTGAGCCAGGCGATCACCTGGCTCAACAAGCATTTTCACCTGCCGCTGCGCATCGAGGAGCTGGCCCGGGAAGTGAACCTGAGCACCTCGACCCTGCACCACAGGTTCAAGGCCGTGACGTCCATGAGCCCGTTGCAGTACCAGAAGCAGCTGCGACTGCAGGAAGCCCGGCGCCTGATGCTCAACGATGGGTTGGAGGCCGCGGTGGCGGGGTATCGGGTGGGCTATGAAAGCCCGTCGCAGTTCAGCCGGGAGTACAGCCGGCTGTACGGCGCGCCGCCAATTCGCGACATGGCGCGCCTGCGCTCGAGCGCGGGTTGAATCTGCAAGCCCGCGCGCGCCTCAGCCGGCCACCGCTGTCTGCCACTGTGCCTGGTCCACCTGGATCAGGGTCGGCCCCTTGCGCTCGACCGCCAGCACCAGCGCGGCCTGCAACTGCGCCACATCGCCGACATGTTCGGCCGCAGCCCCCAGCCCCTGCGCCACGGTGATGAAGTCGGGGGTGTGGATGTCCACGCCCACTGGCTCGATGGCGCGATTGACCATGTACTTCTTGATCTCTTCGTAACCCTGGTTATTCCACAGCAGCACGATCAGCGGTACCTGTGCCTCGACTGCACTGGCCAGCTCCGGCAGGGTGAACTGCAGGCCGCCGTCACCGATCAGGCACACCGACGGGGCGCGTTCAGCCACGACTTCGGCGCTGCCAAGCCAGGCGCCCATCGCCGCCGGCAAGGCATAGCCGAGCGTGCCGTAGCCGGTCGACGCATTGAACCAGCGACGCGGACGCGCAAGGTCAAGGGTGAGGTTGCCGGTGTAGACCGGCTGGGTCGAGTCGCCCACCAGCACGGCGTCGGGCAAGGTTTCCAGTATCGCGGTAAGCAGACGGGTCTGGCTCAGGGTCGGTTGGTCCCAGCCGGCAGCCAGGTCGTTGCGCAGGCGCTCGGCACGGGCAGCGCCCCAGCGTTCGTCACGCACCGCAGGCTGCTCGGCCAACGCTGCAACCAGGGCTTCGGCAGCCAGCTTGGCATCGGCGACCAAGGCCAGCTCCGGCAGGTAGTTGCGTACGGTCTGGTCCGGATCGATGTCGATGCGCAGCAGGCTACCGGGGATCTCGAATCCGCCCTTGAAGGTCACGTCGTAATCGGTTTCGGCAAGCTCGGTACCAATGGCCAGTACCACGTCGGCCTCGGCAACCAGGGCACGGGTTGCCGGCAGCGATTGGGTCGAGCCGATCTGCAACGGATGAGCAACCGGCAGCAGGCCCTTGGCATTGATGGTCAGGGCCACCGGCGCCTGGAGCTGCTCGGCCAGTTGCGCCAGGGCCTCGCCTGCCGCCAGCGCACCGCCACCGGCGAGGATCAACGGGCGCTGGGCCTTGGCCAGACGCTCGGCCATCTGCGCCACCACCTGCGGCGCGGCGCCTGCACGGCTGGTGCGCACCGGGCGAACTTGCAGCAGGTGGTCGGCTGGCTCGACCAGCACATCCAGCGGGATCTCGATATGCACAGGACGTGGCCGGGCACCGTCGAACACGGCGAAGGCGCGGGCCAGCACCTGCGGCAGGTCATCGGCACTCATCAGGGTCTGGGAAAACGCGCAAACGCCCGCCACCAGCCCAGACTGGTTTGGCAGCTCATGCAGCTTGCCGCGCCCACCGCCCAGTGCATTGCGCGATTGCACGCTGGAGATCACCAGCATGGGGATCGAGTCGGCATAGGCCTGGCCCATGGCCGTGGTGATGTTGGTCATGCCGGGGCCGGTGATGATGAAGCACACTCCCGGCTTGCCGCGCGTCCGCGCGTAGCCATCGGCCATGAAGCCTGCGCCCTGCTCGTGGCGCGGCGTGACATGGCGGATCGACGAGCGCGCAAGCCCGCGATAGAGCTCCACGGTATGCACGCCGGGAATCCCGAACACATGCTCTACGCCATAGCCTTCGAGGAGTTTGACCAGTACTTCGCCACAGGTTGCCATCGTCTTTACCCTGATTCTTGTTGAAATCAGTACTCATGGAAGCAAGCTGCGGCTACCGCGACAATGCAAAAAAACACATACTAGCCATGTCTCCAGATCATGGCTCGCCACGATGAAACGACTCCCTCCCCTGCCCGCCCTGCACACCTTCCTGGTCACCGCCCAGCACTGCAATTTCACCCGTGCCGCCCAGCATCTGCACATCACCCAGGGCGCTGTCAGCCGTCAGATCGCCGGGCTCGAGGAGCAACTCGGCTACCCCTTGTTTCAGCGCCAGGCCCGTGGCCTGAGCCTGACCCGTGAAGGCCAGGACTGGCTGCCGCGGGTGCAGCAAGTGTTCGCCCTGATCGAACAGGGGGTGCGCGAGGTCAGTGCGCGCACCGCCACCTTGCAGCTCAAGGCCCCGACCTGCGTGATGCGTTGGCTACTGCCGAGGCTGATGGAATGGCAGGCACTGCGCCCGGATGTACCGGTGGAACTGACCACGACGGTGCAGCACGGCGTGGACTTTCGTCATGAAGGCTTCGATGCGGCAGTGGTGTATGGCAGCCCGCCCGCGCAGGGCTCGCTGGTGCGCAAGCTGTTCGACGAGCAACTGACACCGGTGTGCGCCCCCTCGTTGCTGCAAGGCGGCATGCCTCTGGAGCGAGTGGAGGACCTGGCGCGGCACATGCTGCTGCACCCCTCGCGCGACGAGCGTGACTGGCGCCTGTGGCTGCAAGCGGCCGGCGCTGCGTTCGAGCCACAGGGCCGACGCCAGCATTTCGAGACACTGGACATGGCGATGGCCATGGCCTCCCAGGGGACCGGGGTGGCCATCGGCGACTGGGCGCTGATCGGCGATGACCTGCGCAGTGGGCGGTTATGCATGCCCTTTGCGCTGAAGGTGATGACGGGCAAAGGCTATTATCTGGTCTGCCCGTCGAAAAGCCTGCCGCCGGGGCTGGGCGAATTACTGGAGTGGCTGCAGGCACGCGCCAGTCTTTAGCGGCCCTGCGACCCCATCAGCTCGGCAGCATGTACTGCGCCGCGATTCACCTGCGAAAGGCTGGCAGCGACGCCTCAGTAGCCGACAGTGAAGCGCTGGCGCGTATGTGCGGGCTTTTCCAGTTCGTCGATCAAGGCAATGGCGTAGTCGGCGAAGGTGATCCAGCTCTTGCCATCGGCGCCGATCAGCAGGTGATCCTTGCCCAGCGTATAGCGCCCGCTGCGCTCACCCTCAACGAACTCGGCCGAAGGCGAAAGGAAGGTCCAGTCGAGGGTCGGTTCCTGGCGCAAGGTATCGAGAAAGCCCACGCCGGCGCTGGCCTCGGCCTTGTACGCCTCGGGGAAGTCCGGGCTGTCGATCACCCGCTGCCCCGACGGCAGCAGCAGGCTGCCGGCACCACCGACCACCAGCAGGCGCTTGACCCCGGCGCGTTTGACCGGCTCGATGATCGCCTGCGGCGCAAGGGTGGAGAAGTGCGCAGCGCTCAGCACAGCGTCCACGCCTGTGACTGCCGCCTGCAGCGCAGCACTGTCCTTGGCATCCAGCGCCTTGACCGTGACACCTTCACGGCCCTGCAGCGAAGACGGATCGCGTGCGATGGCGACCACGCTGTGGCCACGGCGCAGAGCCTCTTCCAGCAACTGGCTGCCGGCGCGGCCGGTGGCACCGATGATTGCGATCTTGCTCATGGGAAACACTCCATCTGGCTTGTAAGGGGTTACCACTTGATTTCGCCTTTTGCGACCTTGGCCCCGAGCTCCAGGGAACTTTCATCGGCCAGGTTCGGATAACGCTTGCTCATTGCAGCAATCAGCGCCGCCGCATCACGAGCCTTGGCCGCTTCGCTGTCGAAGGCGCGGATGTAGCCTGCGGTGAAGCGCACGGCATCCAGCGAACGGCTGCTCTGCCCCAGGTAGTGGCCTGGGATCACCGTGCGCGGGGCGAGTTTTTCGATGTGTGCAAGCGTTGCCAGCCAGTCGGTGTGGGATTGGGCAGACTGGGTGTCAGCCATCCATACGTGAATGTTCTCGGAAACCACCACACCACCGACCACCGCCTTGATCGAGGGAATCCAGACGAAGCTGCGGTCGGGCTGCGGGCCGTCCAGGCCAACGACTTCGAGCGTCTGCCCTTCCAGCTCGAGACGGTTACCGGCCAACACCTGGGGTACCACCAGTTTCGCGGGCTTGTCGGCGCCCATCTGCGGCCCCCAGTACGCCAGCTTGGCGTCCATGGTCTGGCGGATATGCGCCACAGTGGCAGCGGAGGCGACCACCTTGGCGTCTGGAAACGCCTGGGTCAGGGTGTCGAGGCCAAAGTAATAGTCCGGATCGCCATGGCTGATGTAGATGGTGGTCAGCCGCTTGCCACTGGCACGCAGGCGCTCAGCCACCTGCTCGGCCTGAGCCTTGCCGAACTGCGCATCCACCAGCACAGCCTCCCGCTCGCCACTGACGATCACCGAACTGACCGGGAACAGTGCGTCATGGCCTGGGTTGTAGACATCCAGGTGCAGCGGATCGGCCGCCATTGCCTGGCCCGTCAGGGCGATACAGGCCAGCATCAGACTGCGCAGTGGAGTGAAAATCGACATGGTGAGGTTCCTGAAAGCGGGACGATGGAACACAGCTTAGTTGCCCGATCCATCACAAAAAATGCGATGCTTGAACATAGTTTGTTTCTGAAATCGGGCAAATCATGGACCGTCTGAACGCCATGCGCGTGTTCGTCACCGTCGTCGACCTGGGTAGCCAGTCGGCTGCGGCAGATCACCTGGAGCTTTCCAGGCCTGTAGTGTCGCGCTATCTCGCGGAGCTTGAGGAGTGGGTCGGCGCACGCTTGATGCAGCGCACCACGCGCAAGCTGAGCCTGACCGCTGCGGGCCTGGACACCCTGCCACGCTGCCGACAGATGCTGGAACTGGCCTGCGACCTGCAGACCGCGGTACGTGCGCCTGAAGATGCGCCGCGCGGCGAGTTGCGCATCAGCGTGAGCACCTCGTTCGGCCAAGCGCAGTTGGTGGATGCGGTGGCGGAGTACGTGAAGCGCTATCCGGGGGTGAAGGTGGAATTGCAGATGCTCGATCGCACGGTCAACCTGGTTGACGAGCGCATCGACCTGGCGATCCGCACCAGCAACGACCTGGACCCGAACCTGATTGCCCGACGCCTGAGCGTCTGCCGTTCGGTGGTCTGCGCCAGCCCCGCCTACTTGCGCGAGTACGGCACGCCGCAGCGAGTCGAGGACCTGACCCAGCACAACTGCCTGACCCACGCCTACTTCGGCCACAGCCTGTGGCATTTCGAGGTGGCCGGTGAACAGGTCGCGGTGCCCGTGCAGGGCAATATCAGCGCCAACGAAGCCCTGACCTTGCAGAAGGCCGCCCTGGCCGGTGCCGGAATCGCCATGCTGCCGACCTACCAGGCCGCCTGCGCAGTGCGTCGCGGCGAGTTGGTGAAACTACTGCCCCTGGCGCGACCGCGAGAGCTGAACCTCCATGCGGTCTATACCTCACGCAAACACATGCCCGCGACCTTGCGCAGCATGCTGGACTTTCTTGCCCAACGCTTCAGCGCAGAACCGGAGTGGGATCGGGAGCTGGATTAGTGCGTGGAGCGGCCTTGCGCCGCTGCGACGCAAATCACACCGATCTCGATGTTCGCTCCAGGCAATTGCTGCGACCTGACCTATGCTTGCAAGTATCACCTGTGGTCACAGCAGGAGGTAGGCAACATGGGCATCAAATCCAGACGCTGCGTGATCGTCCTGGCCCTGGTCGCCGTGGCCGGGCTCTATGGTTCGGCCTGCTGGCGCGTCGAGCTGTTGCGCAGCCAGCCCAGTACCGCGGCCAGTTGCGCACACGAGCACTGCGTCCCGCACACCGCAACGCTGAGCGCCCTCAGGTAGCCCGACAACGCCTGTCGGTCACTCCTCGACGCTCATGTACTCCTTGGCCCAGCGGATGTAATCCTCAGGCTGGGTGTAGGTGTGCGAAAGCTCGGTGGCGCTGAGGTTCTCGGACTTGTTCTGCTGCCCGCGCTGCAATCGCAGGCAGTCGTAGGTGGCCTTGATCGCAGCGAAGTACGCCGCATGGCCATCGACCACGATGCGCACGCCCAGGCGCGCCAGGCGCTCGTCGTCACGCAGGTTCGGGTTGCCGTAGCTGACCAGCATCAGCGGCACGTTCAGGTGCTCGGTGATCTGCTCCAGTTGCTCGAAATCCTTCACCCCGACCATGCAGATACCGTCGGCACCGGCCTTCTGGTAGCTCTGGGTGCGGACGATGATTTCCTCGGTGGTCAGTACGCCAGCGTTGGTCCGGGCAATGATCGACAGCGACGAGTCGACTCGCGCTTCCAGCGCTGCACGGATCTTGCCGACGCCCTCTTCCACCGAGATCAGGTCAGTGGACTTGCGACCGAACTGGGCCGGCAGCAGGGTATCTTCGATGGTCAGCGCCGCCACGCCAGCGCGCTCCAGCTCGATTACCGTACGCATGACGTTCAGCGCGTTGCCATAACCATGGTCGGCATCGGCGATGAAGGGCAACTGGGCGACGCGGCCAATGCGTGTGGCCTGCTCGACGAATTCGCTCAGGGTGATCAGGGCGAAGTCCGGGGCGGCGAGCACCTGCAGGGAAGCGACCGAGCCGCCGAGGATACCGACTTCAAAGCCCAGGTCTGCAGCAATGCGCGCCGACATCGGGTCGAAGACTGAAGCTGTGTGATAGCACGAACCCGACGCGAGCAGTTCGCGGAAGGCAAAACGCAGATCTTGGTGGGAAGCCTTGGGCATGATCACTCCGCATAAACGTGAAAAGTCGAACTGGCTGACTACCGCCCCTGAACCGGGACCCTCCGCCCTGCCATAGGCATGACATGCAGAGAGTGGAAGAGAAGTGCGGGATTACAGCGATGCGGAAACCTGGGTCACAATGCACCAAATGGGTGCAAACCAGTGTATTTCGGCTGCTATGAACCTGCACGATATCACGCGGCCATGCGCGTTCGTGTGAAAGCGCTTATGCCGATCGTGCATAGGCGATGCAGACAGTACATAGGAAGCTACCTAACTCAGGTTACAATCCCCGTCTCGTTCGCAGCCATTTCACTCGCCACGGGCCGCCGACGAACGGCACAATTTCACTACCTCCGACCACAAGGTGTGACCCGTGACCGCCGCCCTGCCTCCCGCCGACTTGCGTAGCGTGCTCAGCGCGCTGATGCTGGCGATTCTTCTTGGTGCCCTCGACCAGACCATCGTCGCCGTCTCCATGCCGGCCATTTCTGCCCAGTTCAACGATGTCGGCCTGCTGGCCTGGGTCATCTCCGGCTATATGGTTGCCATGACCGTGGCCGTGCCGATCTACGGCAAGCTGGGCGACCTTTATGGCCGTCGGCGCATGATCCTCACCGGCACCGCACTGTTCACCCTGGCCTCGATCTTCTGCGCCCTGGCACAGAACATGGAACAACTGGTGCTGGCGCGCGTGCTGCAGGGCATCGGCGCGGGCGGCATGGTCTCGGTCAGCCAGGCGATCATCGGCGACTTCGTCCCGCCTCGCGAGCGCGGGCGCTACCAGGGTTATTTCAGCAGCATGTACGCCCTGGCCAGCGTGGCTGGCCCGGTGCTCGGCGGCTGGCTGACCGAATATCTGTCGTGGCGCTGGGTGTTCTGGATCAACCTGCCGCTGGGGCTTTGCGCCTGGTGGGTGATCCGCCGCGCGCTGATGGGCATGCCGGTCCAACGCCGGGAAGCACAGGTCGACTATATCGGTGCACTGCTGCTGATCCTGGGCCTGGGCAGTTTGTTGCTGGGCATCACCCTGGTGGGTCAAGGGCATGCCTGGACCGCGGCGCCGGTGCTGGCCCTGTTTGCCTGCGCGGTATTGGGCCTGGTGCTGTTCGTCGCCCATGAACGCCGCTGCCAGGAGCCGCTGTTGCCACTGAAACTGTTTGGCAACCGGGTCGCCGTGCTGTGCTGGTGCGTGATTTTCTTCGCCAGCTTCCAGTCGATCTCACTGACCATGCTCATGCCGCTGCGCTTCCAGAGCATCACCGGTGCCGGCGCCGACAGTGCCGCGCTGAACCTGCTGCCGTTGGCGATGGGGTTGCCACTGGGCGCCTTCAGCGCAGGCCGCCTGACGACATTCACCGGACGCTACAAGCCGCAGATCCTGGCGGGCGCGCTGCTGATGCCGCTGGCGATCCTCGGCATGGCCCTCACACCGCCGCAGTCAGCCTGGCTGGGCGGGTTGTTCATGCTGTTGACCGGTATCGCCTGCGGGCTGCAGTTCCCGACCTCGCTGGTGGGGACGCAGAGCGCGGTGGACATGAAGGATATCGGTGTGGCTACCAGCACCACCAACCTGTTCCGCTCGTTGGGTGGGGCGATGGGCGTGGCCTGCATGTCCAGCCTGCTGCTGGCGCTGCTGCATCTCGGAGGGCTCGAGGTGCTGGGCAACCCGTTGCTGGGCAGCCTGAAGGGCGGCGAGACGGATCCGGCGACCCAGGCGCATCTGCTGGTGACGTTCCGATACCTGCTGCTGGCCAGTGCCGGCGCGGCAGTGCTGGGGCTGCTGGCGGCACTGGCGTTGCCAGACCGGCAATTACGGGGGCATTGAAAAGGCCAGGGCCGCAAAGCGGCCCTTTTAACCCCGGCTTAATCCTGCCGGGAAAAACTTCATCACAATCCTTAACAAAGTGTCATTTGCGCAGGGCCGGGCTCAAGCGCAGCATATCCAACCCTGTGTCGACCCATTTTTGCGCATCGCGCAACAGGTCGAAGCTGTCCGGGAGCAGCAACCAGCGCCCGATCAGGCCGTCGACATAGGCGAACATGGCAATGGCCGCCCGCTCGACATCCAGGTCGGCGGGCAACTGGCCACGGCGTACCGCATTGGCCAAGGCGCGGGAAATGCCTTCGTGGCATTCGACGATGGCGCCTTGTCGCTGCTGGCGGATTTCACACATCTCATCGGTGAACTCGCACTTGTGATGCAGGATTTCATTGATACGCCGGGTCCTGGCGTCCAGTACCAGCTCGTTGAGCACTTGCAACAGCAGCTTGCCCATGCAGCCGAGCGGATCGAGCTCGTCTTCGCTTTCGCTGGCACGCGCGAGATGGTCATGGGTCTCGTGCAAACTGTCGAGCAGCGCCTGGACCAGCTCGGCCTTGTTACTAAAATGCAAGTAGATCGCACCACGGGTGACGCCCGCGATCTCGGCGATATCGGCCAAGGTGGTTCGCGCAACTCCGCGCTTGTAGAAAGCCTTTTCCGCCGCCTCGATGATCTGGGCGCGGGTTTCCTGGGCTTCCTCTTTGGTTCGACGGACCATGGCAGCTCAACCTCATCTGAGCCCGGCACGAGAATCGCCCGGGCTTTGGGCCGGGTTCGCCTCTGCAGGGCGACTCCCGGATGCATTAATCACGTTTTGCGGTAGTAGCCTGGTACCACCACGCGGTATTTACAAACAACCATGAATGTAAGTATATTCGTTAGTAAGCTACTAATCCACTCGATAGCGATTTTTCTGAAAAGACTCTTCCACTATTCTTGAGCTCCCCCTGCTCCTGCGACCCGAGGATCCTGATGCAATTCAAGCCAGCCGTTACCGCCCTGGTTTCCGCCGTCGCCCTTGCAACCCTGCTCAGTGGCTGCAAGAAAGAAGAAGCCGCGCCTGCAGCGCAGGCTCCTCAGGTCGGCGTCGTCACCCTGCAGCCGCAGGCCTTCACCCTGACCTCGGAACTGCCAGGGCGCACCAGCGCCTATCGCGTCGCCGAAGTCCGTCCACAGGTCAATGGCATCATTCTCAAGCGCCTGTTCAAGGAAGGCAGCGACGTCAAGGAAGGGCAGCAGCTCTACCAGATCGATCCCGCCGTCTATGAAGCCAACCTGGGTAATGCCCAGGCCAACCTTCAGGCTACCCGCTCGCTGGCCGAGCGCTACAAGCAGCTGATCGACGAGCAGGCCGTCTCCAAACAGGAATATGACGACGCCAATGCCAAACGATTGCAGGCCGAAGCCTCGCTCAAGAGCGCGCAGATCGACCTGCGCTACACCAAGGTGCTGGCGCCGATCAGCGGTCGCATCGGACGCTCGTCGGTCACCGAAGGCGCGCTGGTGAGCAATGGCCAGACCAACGCCATGGCCACCATCCAGCAGCTCGACCCGATCTACGTCGACGTCACTCAGTCCACCGCCGAACTGCTCAAGTTGCGCCGTGACCTGGAAAGCGGCCGTCTGCAGAAGGCTGGCGACAATGCCGCGAAGGTGCAGCTGGTGCTCGAAGACGGCAGCACGTTCGCCGGTGAAGGCCGCCTGGAGTTCTCCGAAGTCTCGGTCGATGAAACCACGGGCTCGGTGACCCTGCGTGCGGTGTTCGCCAACCCGGACCACACCCTCCTGCCGGGCATGTTCGTGCATGCCCGCCTGCAAGCTGGTGTCAATGCCAACGCGATCCTAGCCCCACAGCAAGGTGTGACCCGCGACCTCAAGGGCTCGCCCACGGCACTGGTGGTGAACAAGGATAACAAGGTGGAACTGCGTCAACTCAAGGCCAGCCGCACGCTGGGCAACGAGTGGCTGATCGAGGAAGGCCTCAATCCGGGCGACCGCCTGATCACCGAGGGGCTGCAGTTCGTGCGTCCAGGTGTCGAGGTCAAGGTCAGCGAAGCCACCAACGTCAAGAAGCCGGGCAGCCCTGAACAGGCCAGCGCCGCGAAAGCAGACGCCAAAGCGGAGTAAACCATGTCGAAGTTCTTTATCGATCGCCCGATCTTCGCCTGGGTGATCGCCTTGGTGATCATGCTGGTCGGGGCCCTGTCGATCCTGAAACTGCCGATCAACCAGTACCCCAGCATCGCGCCGCCGGCCATCGCCATCGCCGTGACCTACCCGGGCGCCTCGGCGCAGACCGTGCAGGACACCGTGGTACAGGTCATCGAGCAGCAGCTCAACGGTATCGACAACCTGCGTTATGTGTCTTCGGAAAGTAACTCCGACGGCAGCATGACCATCACCGCTACCTTCGAGCAGGGTACCAACGCCGACACCGCGCAGGTGCAGGTGCAGAACAAGCTCAACCTGGCCACCCCGCTGCTGCCGCAGGAAGTGCAGCAGCAAGGTATCCGTGTCACCAAGGCAGTGAAGAACTTCCTGCTGGTGATCGGCCTGGTG
Source organism: Pseudomonas sp. NBRC 111143 (assembly GCF_001320965.1). NCBI lineage: Bacteria > Pseudomonadati > Pseudomonadota > Gammaproteobacteria > Pseudomonadales > Pseudomonadaceae > Pseudomonas > Pseudomonas sp. NBRC 111143. Next base: position 44,623 of record NZ_BCBT01000047.1, read on the forward strand.
TCCGAAGATGGCAGCATGACCAAGGACGACTTGGCCAACTACATCGTCTCCAACATGCAGGACCCGATCTCGCGGACTGCCGGCGTTGGTGACTTCCAGGTGTTCGGTGCCCAGTACGCCATGCGTATCTGGCTCGATCCGGCCAAGCTCAACAAGTTCCAGTTGACCCCGGTCGATGTGCGTACCGCCGTCACTGCGCAGAACGTGCAGGTTTCTTCCGGCCAGCTCGGTGGCCTGCCAGCGATGCCAGGTACCCAGCTCAACGCCACCATCATCGGCAAGACTCGCCTGCAGACCGCCGAGCAGTTCGAGAAGATCCTGCTCAAGGTCAACAGCGATGGCTCGCAGGTGCGCCTGCGTGACGTCGCCAAGGTTGGTCTGGGCGGTGAGAACTACGCGGTCAGCGCGCAGTTCAACGGCAAGCCGGCTTCGGGCCTGGCGGTCAAGCTGGCAACCGGCGCCAACGCCCTGGATACCGCCAAGGCCTTGCGCAAGACCATCAGCGACCTCGAGCCGTTCTTCCCGCCCGGGGTCAAGGCAGTGTTCCCGTATGACACCACGCCAGTGGTCACCGAATCGATCAGCGGGGTAATCCACACCCTGATCGAAGCCGTGGTCCTGGTGTTCCTGGTGATGTACCTGTTCCTGCAGAACTTCCGCGCCACCATCATCACCACCATGACCGTTCCGGTGGTGTTGCTGGGCACCTTCGGCATCCTTGCCGCCGCAGGCTTCAGCATCAACACCCTGACCATGTTCGCAATGGTCCTGGCCATCGGCCTGCTGGTGGACGATGCCATCGTCGTCGTGGAAAACGTCGAGCGGGTGATGTCCGAAGAAGGGCTGCCGCCCAAGGAAGCGACCAAGCGCTCGATGCAGCAGATTCAGGGCGCACTGGTCGGTATCGCCCTGGTGCTTTCGGCGGTACTCCTGCCGATGGCCTTCTTCGGCGGCTCCACCGGCGTGATCTACCGCCAGTTCTCGATCACCATCGTATCGGCCATGGGCCTGTCGGTGCTGGTTGCACTGATCTTCACCCCGGCGTTGTGCGCGACCATGCTCAAGCCGTTGAAGAAGGGTGAGCACCACACGGCCAAGGGCGGCTTCTTCGGCTGGTTCAACCGTAACTTCGACCGCAGCGTAAAGGGCTACGAGCGCAGTGTCGGTACCATCCTGCGCAACAAGATCCCGTTCCTGCTGGCCTATGCGCTGATCGTGGTGGGCATGATCTGGCTGTTCACTCGCATCCCCACCGCGTTCCTGCCTGAAGAAGACCAGGGCGTACTCTTCGCCCAGGTGCAGACCCCAGCCGGTTCCAGTGCCGAACGCACCCAGGTGGTCGTCGACAAGATGCGCGAATACCTTCTCAAGGACGAAGCCGACACCGTGTCGTCGGTGTTCACCGTGACCGGTTTCAACTTCGCCGGTCGAGGCCAGAGCTCGGGCATGGCGTTCATCATGCTCAAACCTTGGGGCGAGCGTTCGGCCGAGAACAGCGTGTTCAATCTCTCGACCCGCGCCCAGCAGCACTTCTTCAGCTTCCGCGATGCGATGGTGTTCGCCTTCGCACCGCCGGCAGTGCTCGAACTGGGTAACGCCACCGGCTTCGACGTGTTCCTCCAGGACCGTGCCGGCGTCGGCCACGAGAAGCTCATGGAAGCGCGCAACCAGTTCCTGGCCAAGGCCTCGCAGAGCAAGATCCTCTCCGCAGTGCGCCCCAACGGCCTGAACGACGAGCCGCAGTACCAGCTGATCGTCGACGATGAGCGCGCCAGTGCCCTGGGCGTCACCATTGCCGACATCAACAACACCCTGTCGATCGCGCTGGGTGGCAGCTACGTCAACGACTTCATCGATCGTGGCCGGGTCAAGAAGGTGTACATCCAGGGCGACTCCAGTGCCCGCATGAGCCCCGAAGACCTGCAGAAGTGGTACGTGCGCAACGGCCAGGGCGAGATGGTGCCGTTCTCCTCCTTCGCCTCCGGTGAATGGACCTACGGCTCGCCGAAGCTGTCGCGTTACAACGGCGTGGAAGCAGTCGAGATCCTCGGTGCCCCGGCGCCTGGCTACAGTACCGGTGAGGCCATGGCCGAGGTCGAACGCATCGTCGGCGAACTGCCGTCGGGCATCGGCTACTCCTGGACCGGCATGTCCTACGAGGAGAAGCTCTCCGGTTCGCAGATGCCGGCGCTGTTCGCCCTTTCGCTGCTGTTCGTGTTCCTCTGCCTGGCAGCGCTGTACGAAAGCTGGTCGATCCCGATCGCCGTCGTGCTGGTGGTGCCGCTGGGTATCATCGGTGCACTGATCGCCACCAGCATGCGCGGGCTGTCGAATGACGTGTACTTCCTCGTCGGCCTGCTGACGACCATCGGCCTGGCGGCGAAAAACGCCATTCTGATCGTCGAGTTCGCCAAAGAGCTGCACGAACAGGGCAAGAGCCTGTTCGATGCGACGATCGAGGCGTGCCGTATGCGTCTGCGCCCGATCATCATGACCTCGCTGGCATTCATCCTCGGCGTGGTACCGTTGACCATCGCCAGCGGCGCAGGCTCTGGCAGCCAGCACGCGATCGGCACCGGGGTGATCGGCGGCATGATCAGTGCGACTGTGCTGGCGATCTTCTGGGTACCGCTGTTCTTCGTAGCAGTGTCGTCGCTGTTCGGCAGCAAAGAGCCGCACACCGACGCCACCCCTGAAACTCCACGTAATGAGGCTGGGCAATGACCAAGTCTTTGTTGTCCCTGGCGGTAACCGCTTTCATTCTCGGCGGCTGCTCGCTTATTCCTGACTACCAGACCCCGGAAACGCCGGTGGCCGCGCAGTGGCCGCAAGGCCCTGCGTACTCGCCGACCCAGTCGGCAGACGTGGCCGCCGCCGAACAGGGCTGGCGCCAGTTCTTCCACGACCCGGCGCTGCAGAAGCTGATCCAGACCTCGCTGGTCAACAACCGCGACCTGCGTGTGGCCGCGTTGAACATCGATGCCTACCGTGCGCAGTACCGCATCCAGCGCGCCGACCTGTTCCCGGCGGTCTCGGCCACCGGCAGCGGCAGCCGCCAGCGGGTTCCGGGCAACCTGTCGCAGACCGGCGAAGCGAACATCACCAGCCAGTACTCGGCAACGTTGGGCGTCAGCGCCTATGAGCTGGACCTGTTCGGCCGCGTCCGCAGCCTGAGCGAACAGGCCCTGGAGACCTACCTGTCCAGCGAGCAGGCACGTCGCTCCACGCAGATCAGCCTGGTGGCCAGCGTGGCCAACGCCTACTACACCTGGCAGGCCGACCAGGCGCTGCTGAAGCTGACCGAAGAAACGCTCAAGACCTACGAAGAAAGCTACAACCTGACCCGCCGCAGCAACGAGGTCGGCGTGGCCTCCGCACTTGACCTGAGCCAGGCGCGCACCGCTGTCGAAGGCGCGCGGGTCAAGCTGTCGCAGTACCAGCGTCTGGTGGCGCAGGACCTGAACAGCCTGACCGTGCTGCTGGGCACCGGTGTACCGGCGGACCTGCCGGCCTCGCTGAAGCTCGACGCCGACCAACTGGCCGACGTGCCAGCGGGCCTGCCGTCCGACCTGCTGCAGCGGCGTCCGGACATCCAGGAAGCCGAGCACCTGCTCAAGGCTGCCAATGCCAACATCGGCGCAGCCCGCGCGGCGTTCTTCCCGAGCATCAGCCTGACCGCCAACGCCGGTACCCTGAGCCCGGACATGGGCGGGCTGTTCAAGGGGGGGTCGGGGACCTGGCTGTTCCAACCGCAGATCAACCTGCCGATCTTCAACGCCGGCAGCCTGCGCGCCAGCCTGGACTACTCGAAGATCCAGAAGGACATCAACGTCGCCAAGTACGAAAAGACCATCCAGACCGCCTTCCAGGAAGTCTCCGATGGCCTGGCGGCGCGCAAGACCTTCGAAGAGCAGTTGCAGGCCCAACGTGACCTGGTTGCCGCCAACCAGGATTACTACCGTCTGGCAGAGCGTCGCTACCGCATCGGTATCGACAGCAACCTGACCTTCCTCGACGCCCAGCGCAACCTGTTCAGTGCCCAGCAGGCGCTGATCAGCGATCGCCTGTCGCAGCTGACCAGCGAGGTCAACCTGTACAAGGCGCTCGGCGGTGGCTGGTACGAGCAGACCGGACAGGCCAACCAGCAGGCTTCGGTGGACTCGCCCAAAGGCTGAGTGATCCGGCAACAGCATCAAGCCCACCCTCGCGGTGGGCTTTTTGTTTTCCGGTAACAACACCCCGCCTCACACAATGCGTTCGATTATCGCCCCGTTCCACTTCCGACGAATTGCTCGCCGCAGGCCCGATCACGCACCATCCTTCACGCAACGTTGCACAAGTTCATCAATAAAGCGTCGACCTGCAGCCTCCGGCCGCAGCGCTCCGACTCGCCCATAAAAACAAGAGATCCACGACAGATGAGCATTCTGCAACCCGCACGCCCACTGCTGCCGGGCCTTCTGGCCATGTCCTGCGCCCTCCCCGCCCTCGCCGCCGACGGCGGCTTCGTGGAAGACGCCAAGGCCACCCTCAACCTGCGCAACTTCTACATCAACCGCAACTTCGTCGACCCTGCCAAGGCCCAGGGCAAGGCCGAGGAATGGACGCAAAGCTTCATCCTCGACGCGCGTTCCGGGTTCACCCAGGGCACCGTCGGCTTTGGCGTCGATGTGCTGGGGCTGTATTCGGTCAAGCTCGATGGCGGCAAGGGGACGGCCGGCACGCAGCTGCTGCCAGTGCACGACGATGGTCGCCCCGCCGACGACTTCGGCCGCCTGGGTGTCGCGCTCAAGGCCAGGATTTCACAGACCGAGCTCAAGGTCGGCGAATGGATGCCGGTACTGCCGATCCTGCGCTCTGACGATGGTCGTTCGCTGCCGCAGACCTTCCGCGGCGGCCAGATCACCTCCAGGGAGATCACCGGGCTGACCCTGTACGCCGGCCAGTTCCGTGGCAACAGCCCGCGCAACGACGCGAGCATGGAGGACATGGCGCTGTTCAGCCGCCCGGGCTTCACCTCCGACCGCTTCAACTTTGCAGGGGGTGAGTACAGCTTCAACGACAAGCGCACCCTGGTCGGCGTGTGGGACGCCCAGCTCAAGGATATCTACCGCCAGCAGTACTTCAACCTGGTGCACAGCCAGCCCTTGGGCGACTGGACCCTGGGGGCGAACCTGGGCTACTTCATCGGCAAGGAAGACGGCGCCGAGCGTGCCGGCAAGCTGGACAACCGCACCGCCTCGGCCATGCTTTCGGCGCGCTATCAGGGTCATACGTTCTATGTCGGCCTGCAGAAGGTCGGCGGCGATGACGAGTGGATGCGAGTCAACGGCACCAGCGGCGGCACCCTGGCCAACGACAGCTACAACGCCAGCTTCGAGAATGCCAAGGAGCGCTCCTGGCAACTGCGCCACGATTTCAACTTCGCCACCGTCGGCATCCCCGGCCTGACCCTGATGAACCGCTACATCAAGGGCGACAACGTGCATGTCGGCAGCATCACCGATGGCAAGGAGTGGGCGCGCGAGAGCGAACTGGCGTACGTGATCCAGTCCGGTACGTTCAAGGACCTGTCGGTGAAATGGCGCAACTCCACCATGCGCAGGGATTTCAGCACCAACGCCTTCGACGAGAACAGGCTGATCGTGAGTTATCCGTTCAGCCTGTTGTGAAAGTCGCGCCGCGCTTGGGGGGCGGGCTTACCCGCCCCTCTAAATAACAAAATCAGCTAAACAACTAACTAAACCATCGTTGACGGAATAAGTAACAAGGTCTAAAACGAGCCCTCTCTACTCCGCAGAATCTCGATATGGACCTTCGCCAACTGCGCTATTTCATCGCCCTCACCGAGTACCGCAGCTTCGTCCGCGCTGCCGAAGCCATGGGCATTACCCAGCCCGCGTTCAGTCGCGCCATCCAGGGCCTGGAGCAGGAGTTCGGCTGCGCCCTGGTCGATCGCGGCAACAAGGCGCTGCAACCGACCCCCGAAGGCCAGGTGGTGCTGCAACATGCCCGGCGCCTGGTTCAGGGGGCCGCACAACTGAGCAACGACGTGCTGCAGATGACCAAGCTCGACGCCGGCGAACTGCATTTCGGCAGCGGCCCAGCCCTGGCTGCACGACTGGTACCCGACGCCCTGCAGCAGTTCATCACCCAGCATCCGGGGATTCGCACCGAGCTGCAGGTGGACAACGCCGAACGCCTGGGCCAAGCACTGCGCCGCGAGCAGATCGAGTTCTTCGTCGACGATATCCGCCCCTTCGAGGCCGACCCCAACTTCCACACCGAGCCGCTCAACCCGCGCCCAGGCCTGTTCTTCTGCCGTCCCGGCCATCCGCTGCTGGCCAAGGACAGCCTGTCGACCAACGACCTGTTCGCCTACCCCCTGGCCAGCGCCCTGCTCACCCCCGGTGTACGCAAGCGCCTGGCCAATCTCAGCGGACGCAGCGATTTCATCCCGCACCTGCAGACCGAACACCTGGCAGTGCTGCGCAGCGTGGTGCTGGCCAGCGATACCCTCGGCAGCGCCAGCGAGGAAGCCGTGGCCGAGGACCTGGCCGCGGGGCGCCTGGTACGCCTGCACTGGCGCAACCTGCCGCCGGGGCTGGAAGTGCTGAGCGTGCGTTGCGGGGTGATCAGCCGCAGCGGCTATCGCCTGTCACCGGCAGCACGGGCGATGATCGATACCTTGGTCAGCCTGGATGCGCGGCCATCTCCCGCAGCCTCGGCGCATCGAGGATCAGCACTTCGCCATAGCCCAGTTGCACCACCCCCGCCTGCTCCAGCGCCTTGAGGATCTGGTTGATGGTCTGGCGCGACAGGGACAGCATCAGCGCCAATTGCTCCTGCGACAATTGCAGGCGCCATTGGGCAACATCGCGCTCGCCATAGCCTTCGGCGATCTGCAACAGCCGATGGGCCACACGCGGCCCCGCGGCCAGCAAGTGCTGCTGCTCAAGCGCAACGAACACCCAGCGCAGCTTGTGACTCATCAGCAAAGCCAGGTCGCGCCAGTGCTGCGGATGCTGCGCCAACCAGTCGAGCAGCGCTGCCTGAGGGATCCACAACAGCTGCGTGACACCTTCGGCAAAGGCATCGTGGGTGCGTGGCTGGCCGTCGAACAAGCTGATCTCGCCGAACCAGTAAGGCGGCTCGACCAACGTCAACAGCGCTTCCTTGCCCTCACGGCTGACCGCGCCGACGCGCATGGCGCCCTCCAGCACCGCATACAAACCGCAGGGCGGATCTCCACGCTGGAACAGGCACTGTCCGGCCGCCAGCTCACGTGAACGCGCCAATGCCAGCAGGCTATCCTGAACCTGAGCGGGCAACTGCCGAAACCACTGGCCGTGGCTCAACTGCGCACGCCAGGCTTGGGGGTTGTCCATGACACCTCTTCTGAACGGACTCTGTCGGCCAGGCGACAGACGACGGCGGATGAACGGGGCAAGCTGTCGCTACCCCTGATGGAGGAACAACAATGAAAAACCTCGTCGAACACCTGAGTCAATACGCGGCCTATCATCGCGACCCGCGCAACATCGCCACGCACTTCGTCGGCATTCCGTTGATCGTGCTGGCGGTCAGCATCCTGCTGTCACGACCCGGCTGGCCGGTTGCCGGCATCTGGCTGTCGCCAGCGCTGCTGGTGGCGGCAGCGTCGGTGTGGTTCTACCTGCGCCTGGACCTGCGCTTCGGGCTGGTGATGGGCGTGTTGCTGGGGCTGTGCCTGTGGGCAGGCGAATGGCTGGCGCTGCAAAGCACCGGGCTGTGGCTGAGTGCCGGGCTCGGGGCCTTCGTGCTGGGCTGGATCATCCAGTTCGTCGGGCATGCCTACGAGGGCAGGAAGCCCGCCTTCGTCGACGATGTCAGCGGCTTGATCATCGGGCCACTGTTCGTGGTTGCAGAACTGGCGTTCATGCTTGGGCTGTGTGCCGGTCTGAGGCAGCAGGTGGAAGCCAACGCCGGGCCGGTAGCGGTGCGCGGGAAGAAGGCGGCGGTGTAGACGCTAGAACAGTGCTGAATTCTTCGCGGGCAAGCCCGCTCCCACAGAT
>NZ_BCBT01000048.1:0-48878 GCF_001320965.1 Pseudomonas sp. NBRC 111143
GACCTACGATGACCCCGACCATCACCGGAAAGGAACAGTGTGGATGAGTACCCTGAACAACTATTCCGAAGCGGACCTGGACACCGAAATTTCGGTGAAGCTGACCCTGCGCGACTTGCTAATTCTGAGCTGGGGGCACGAGAGCGTTTCCTTCGTGCCTGGGGAAGCGTCCGACAAAGAATTCAAAGCTGCTGAACAGAAGATCGACAATGCCCTCAACCAGCTTCGTGTACAGATCTCCCGGGCAGAGCGGCCAAATCTCATGGTTGATGAGGGGCAGAGAGCGCCGCAACTCAGTGCTGATGCCATCCAAACCGTGTTGAAAACGAACACCAGGAACTGATCACGGTAAACGCTCAGGTGTACCCCAAGCCCCGGCCTGATAAACCGGGACCGAGGCCGTAGAGACAGGTGTGATTTTCGCGCCCGCATAACCATAAGGGACCTGTATGAGAAGAGAAATGGATCCAACCCGTCCAGTGACAAGAAATCGCGTTCTTTCGTTTTTCGGTGCGGCCGTGATCTGGTTCATCCTGATAGCACTTGACAGCCGTTCTGAGCACATCAGTGCGTTACTGTTCTTTGTCTTGGCGTCATATATGGCCCGTAGTATTTCGGGAATTAAATCGAATTGAACCAACTTACTTATGTGCTGCTCGCAGCCGCTGCATTGTATTTTTTCTTTGCAACCCTCCTGAAATCAGCCGGCGCTTTGTCATCAGCAAATTTTAGGATTGGCGGCACGAAGGTGCCTGTGTTACCTGGTATTCTAGTTTTCTGGCTAATTGCCCTTGTCGTTTGGGCGATTTTTGATGCCTTCGGCGTGAGGGTGATTGCCTTTACGGCGCTAGTAGCAATTGAAGCCGTTGCGTTCTTCTCGTTGGAGAGGGGAGAGGCCGCCAGTGATAATGCGTTTCTTTGGCTTCTCAAAGCATTCACGCTTGGCGGTCTGTTCATAGTGGCGCTGACGATGTTCGCGGCGTAACGCTGCCATCAATCACCCCAGATAACGGACAATTCCACTATGCGCCAATCCACGACAGACCCCATTGAAGGCGAAGTATGCGCCGCACTGGCAGCTTACAAATGGGCTTTGGTTCAGACGAGCTACAGAAGCCTCTGGCATCGCCTGTTGTGTAGCGCGGGTGACAAGGCTGCTATCAGCCATTCTGCCGCTCTTGATCGAGCAGAAAAACACGCTCAGCAGGTTGTCAGCAAAACGCCTGAGCATCGTTCGGCATTGGAGCGAATCGTTAGGCAGCAGCCAGAACACGTTGCCAAGAAGGATCGCTTTTTCGACCTGCTCAACACAACGTTTGAACCATAGGGAAGCCATGAAATTGCCGTCAATGCAATTTCGGGGCTCTCAGGCATAAGATAGGCAGCTTTCACCCCTATTTAACCCATTTCAGTGAGGCAGCAGGATGCGGGCGTTAGAAGAGATCGTTACCGAGTTTTTTCAAGGCTGGGACGGCAAACACATCAGCGAGCCAGCTTTTGGAGCCCTACGCGAGCTGGCGAAAGATGGGCGCTTTGATCAAATGACAACCCTGCTGGAGGCCTGCGTTGAGCTGCACGGGCGCGTAGCAATGGGTTTTGTGTTGGATCATCTGCCAGGGGTCCTGCTCAATAATTACGTCTACGGGCAGGCCGAAGCATCTGCGACGATTGTTGAGAACTATTGGCGCGACGAAGATGTTGCCACCACGATCAGAGACGCTGCACTGAAGCCTGGCAAATTATCTGTGGTCGTTCCGAAGATTCTCAGTGACCTTGGTAAAATGGCCGAGTCGAGCCGCTAACCTCACTAGACCCGCTGCTCCTGCCTTGCTCGGCCGTTGGCAGGGCAAGCAGTGTGTAAAGGCGCGGTTATCGCGCCTCATCATTTGACTGCGACAGGAGGCATGCCATGACAGTATCCCCGCAAGCAGATTCTTCGGAGCGCTCGCCAACCGCCGATGAGGCGGCGGGTATGGCATGGTGGAACTGCATGCCCGACGTCGAACGTAGCCAATGGCTAACTGCTTCAGGTACCGGTTCGGTGGCCGACGCATGGGCAGTGCGTAAGGGTGCCCAGGCTCATGAAGCTGCCGACGCTGCGGTCTATTTCAACCATCTGTTTTGGTTCGATCAGCTCGCCCAGCGACGCCTGGCTGTCGACGCAGCCCCTGATAATGCGGAAGCCGCTGCAGCGCTGCAGAGCGTTGAAGAACTGCTGCGGTTGGAAGAGTTGGAGCGCCACTTGCCTCTGCGCGCTTGGTGCATCGGCGACGACTATGTGGTCGTCGCCCGTTCAGTGGAGCAGGCGTTGGCCGTGGTCGAGGCCGAAGGGGGCGAGTTCCCAGGCGGATGGGCCGATCCCAGGCTAGTGGAAGAACACATTCCCGACCCTGCGAGCTCGCGGCGCACAAGCTTTGAGGATGCGCCGGACGTCAAGTTGACGTTCGCTGAAATACTTCCGCGATTTCGGTTCCCCAGGATTATTTGGGTATGCCCCTTTGGCAACGAATGGACCGATCCCGAGTACGATGAATGAGCGGTACCGCACACGGTGAAAGCTCCCGAATCACAGTGGCAGGCGTGGCCGCCGAGACATGAAGGTGAGGCATGAAGCTGGATCGCATCACAGGAAATACTGAGAACTACGGGCATCACCTGCAAGGGTTCTGTACCAATCCGGCGTGTAAACCCGGTGCGCTTGGCCGGCAGGTAGCTGAGCACCCAGAAGGCAGCCAGCAGCTGCCAGACGGTGTGCACCTGTTTGAGTGCTGCAGTTGTAAGCATCGCTTTGAGGTTCAGGAACAGTCATCAGCGCCGGCAGAAGTAGCACCTGTGATTACGTCTGGGCTTTCGAGCCTTACCGTGCCATGTCCATGGTGTGGTCACCGCAACGAATACAAAGCTGAGGTGTGGCCCTTGCTGAATAGCGGCGGCGTATTCGCTATTACACCCATCACAGCGTATGCGGTGGATTGCAGCGAGTGCCATGCCGTCTACACGCTTCGGCCGCAAGCCGAGTAGCGACGGATAACGCCATGTTGAATCTTGTAACTGACCAGCGCCCAGGTGAGCCAGACGTGCTTTCTGCGGTGAAGCATGCAGCTTTTGAAATCCGTTCTCTCGCAGGCGATGTGCTCCTAGCCATTGCCGCACCCCCAACGGGCTGGACGCATCAGCAGCTGATAACCGTTGCGTACGAGCATGTGGCAATAACCCGCGACGGGGCCGATGGCTACCTCGGCGGCGAATGGATTGGCAGTAGCGAAATCTGACCAGAGTCGTTCAATTGAGCAGGAGATCACCATGCAGTCCAATAACCACCCCGCGGCGCCTGACAGCTTTGAGCGTTCCCGTTTGACGGATCTGGTAGCGCTGCATCAAGCAATCGCAGCGCTTGGCCAGGCGCCTGACTTTATGGCGGTAATTGAGCAGCGTTCGGCGCTGTATGACCGTGTGCGCGCTCTTCACCCGACTCTGGTAAGTGCTGAGGAGGTTTCTGCCCTGAACTTGCTAATTGGATCAATGGCCGAAACGCGCAAGGAAACGCTCGGCCTCTAAATTTTGCGCGGGCGCAAGGGCTCGGGCCTACGCCCGCCCACCTGGTTACGCCGCCCCCGGCCCATAGACTGACCCGACCCCCCCATCCATTTTTTATATCGAGGATCCCGCCGTCGCTTTCGCGGCTGCGCCCGACAGGAGAAACGCAACATGGCCAACCTGACCACGCCACAGATTCACGCCATCGGCGATTGGTGCGCCGAGCGCGGAATGTTGCCGCAGCGGATTGATGCCGCTGATATCAAGGCCGCGTGTGCCAGTCTGGGCATTTTCTTGGTCGGAGTGCTGAGTCAATACGAGGTCGAGGCGATTAGTGACGTTTGCGAGGACGCCGCCGGCTGACGGCACAGGGCACTCACTATGCACGTACGTGGTTTCTGTTAAATCCAGGCTCCCAGTTATAGAGCGATGCAAGTCTCATGCGATGCGGCGCCCCATTGATAACTAATTTATCAGGTTGACTAGGAACGTTATGCTTGATTCACCTTTTTCTTGCAGCAATTCAATAGTTTGGTTCTGCGGAATTGCGATATTTATTCTTGTTTTCCAGTTCGTTAGGCCGAAAGTTTGGGCAAAACCTTTCGCAATAGTGGGGATTTGCCTAATGATGGTGAATTTTGCGGCGTTTGGGCAGATACCTTTGCGCTATGCATTCGCTGATAAACTCGAACTCTGCCGGCCTTATGGTCTCTGAGGCGCGTTTCACGGAGCGACAGCATGGTTAAAGACACGAATGCTAGCGAGCGGATCAGCCGGGCTGAAAAGCACGTCAATGAGCAGTTGAGCTACGGCGGGATTTTCCCTGGTACCGGGCCTTTCGGCGGCACGCTTGAATATCGCTATCATGATGGAAATTTGGCAGACGAAATCGGCCAGATGCGCCGCCTTGCTGATGCGTTCAGCCAGCTCGCTGATGCGCTGGAGTCGGACTCCAGGTTGAGTTCATAGAATTCCTTAATATCGGACTGGGACTGACAAATCTGGCTGCACCATCAGCCCGCTCCGTCACGGTTTCTTGCAGTAGCGTGTCTTCCAGCTCTAGGCACATCCTTTCTCTTGCGGCCTAACTGTCAACCCTTTAGGCTCAGTACCCGCCCGCAGTCTGCGCGCTGCGAGCATGTGATCACCAAGAAATAATCAGTTTTATGCTAGGGATTCTGGGGTATGAGGCGGCAAAAAGCAGATCCGCGCAATGCGCATATGGCTAGCTACGAGCAATTTGCCTGGCAGGATGCACTGGCCTTGGCAACTTGGTTGAAGAGTGCCTTCGATCTGGTGCAGGTAAAAGAGGCCTTCGATGCCCTTTCAGTTGAGCAACTTCATGCGTTCGAATCAGAATCCGAAATCTTCATCCGGGAGCTGTTAGCCAAACCTGTGAGTCAGCGTCCAGCCTACTTGCGCAAGGTCGGCAAGAACGTAGGTGCAATGACCCAAGCCATGCTAATTGTCCTGTCGATCATTGCCCAGGTCCGGGTTATGGAGGTAATTGAAATTCGTGACCGGTTTCGCTACTCGCTGTCTCCAGGCAGCGGAAATCGGGCCACCTGCGCCAGCATCTACGCATTTAACAACGAGATGAGGGATGTCACCTTCATGGATTGGCCTACGCGTGTGTTCGAGGTGCTTGCTGAGCAGGAAGCCGAGCACAAGGCTTTCTTGGCGACGCATGGAGACATTCTTGAGCAGTGGGCGGCTGCAGTTCGCCCTCTCCCCCCTGAGGCAGACTGATCGAATACCTCAACGGCTTTTCTTTTGCCTCCAGTCAACAGCTAGTGGCCTGAGGCCAGTGAAACAGACCCACGGTTTTGTGCGGCCTGTTTTCATAGGCAAATCCCCAACCGAAAGTCTGGCACCGGGCGTGTACAACTGCAACGATGATGATAGTGACTCCTAAGGGTGTTGGGTGGGGGGGGATGTCATCAAGTTCAAGAATCATGCTCGGTGTTGAGCATCCCCAGGATACGAAGCCTACTTCCTCCTGGAGATGCCAATATGAATCAGATGCTTGTACCCGAATTGATCGCCGTAAACGACTACACCCACGCAGTTCCTGCCTTGGGCAGTGCTGGTCGCTTTGCCCGGATCGTTGCGCGGGCGGAAGCCTGCATTGCGCGCATCGACCAGATTATCGATCAAGGCTTCACATGTAGCTCAGCGACCTCGTTCGGTAAGGACAGCACGGTTGTGCTGGTACTGATGCTAGAGGCCATCCGGCGCCGTGTCGAAGCCGGATCGTACGTGCCGCCGGCTTTCGTCAGTCATGCCCAGACCACCGTAGAGAACCCAGCAATGGAGACTTACGCCGAGGCGATGATCACTGAGCTGGAGGCGCACTGCACGAGGCTCGGACTGCCAATCACGGTAGTCAAAGTGCAGCCTTCAATGACCTCGACATTCGCTTATGCCACCCTGGGTCGCGGCAAACTGCCGGTTTTCGCTGGCGCCTCTCGAAGCTGCTCGGTCGATTGGAAACTGCGCCCGCAGCAGAAAGCGCTCAAGCAACTGCTCTCCACGCTGCAGTCTCCTGGTGAGCTGGTGACCTTCGTGGGCACTCGTTTGTCAGAGTCGGCAACCCGTGCCGCCAACATGCGCGAACGGGGTGAGGAGGAGGCCGGGCGGCTGGTGCTCAATGAGCATGGCTCGTACAACTGCTCGATCATCGCCGACTGGGAGATGGAGGAGGTGTGGGAGTTCCTCATGGCGTGCGAGGCGAAGCGCGGTGGTCCTTATCGGACCTTCGTCGACAGTTTCGACTGGTGCCTGGAGCTCTACAAGGAAGCTAATGAAGGCACGTGCGCAATCATCACCGGCGATGGTGGTAACAAGGCGGCGTGCGGCTCTCGCTTTGGCTGTGCCTGGTGCACGGTCACCGGAGAGCGTGACAAATCCATGGAAGCAATGATTGCGTCTGCGCCTGACAAGCATGGACACATGTCGGGAATTAACCGCTTCCGGAACCATCTCATCAACACCCGCTGGGACATGGAGCGTCGAGACTGGATCGGGCGCACAACCTCGGACGCCGGCTACATCAACGTCACAGGAACAGCCTACAACGCAGAGATGCGCCGTGAGCTGTTGCGGTACCTGCTGACTTTAGATGTGCTGGAGGAAGAGCGGGCTGAGGAGCACGATGCGCGGATGTTCCGCGGCGAGCTGGAAAGGACGGAGTCCAACGAAATTCTTCGTGGTAGCACCTTCCAATTCATAACGCCGAAAAATCTCCTGGCCATCGACTTTGCCTGGTCACTGAGCTACGGCTTTGACCATGCCTTCCCCGCTTTGTCGGAGTGGTACGAGATCCGTGTCTTAGGGAAGCGCTACCTGATCGATGATGTCGCTCCCACGGAAAAGGGCATCATCCCAGAGCAGCGTTGGTTCAAGTTCGATGACTGGCAGAGCCCGGCGCAGGAGATGGGCTTGCAGGACGCTTACCTCGAAGCCACCAACAAGCACCGACACCCTGAACGTCCGGCGCTGCGAACGATCCGAGACCGCTTTGAGGGCAAGGAACGCAATATCGTCTACTACGAAGAAGCCGATGAAATGGAAATCGACCCGGCAGATGCAATGTGCTTGGTCGACTCGTTCGATGAAGCGTTTTACACGTTGGCGAAAAGTCTTTCTCCGACTGACAGCGCCAAGTACTACTTGAACAAAGGCTTGGTCAAACTGGCCAAGGGCAAGGCTGCTGATTACGATGCAATGGCTCGCCGAGCGCAATTCTGGCAACGCATGGAGCGCGATCTAGCTGGTACCGATCTGCGTTCCTACATACGGCATCATTCGATCAGCAACGCCGAGCACGAACAGGTCCTGGAGTCGATGAAGGTTGAGTCCACCAATCAAAATTCGGCGATCTCGGATCTATTTGCTTAACTAATCGAAGGCTACCTCTTGCGAGGTGGCCTTTTTTTTCGACGTCGCTGACGTAGCTCGTATATGGGTTTTCGCGGTCAGGTTGCCAATCTGCTTGTTTCTTAGTTAGCGGTCGCCGCAGGCGTTGTGCCAAACGGCGCCACTTCAGGAGACTATTCAATTGGTGCTAGGTTCTGTACGAAATCCCGAGAAACCCAATTGGCGCCCTTCGGAAGCTGAAATTCTGTAGGGTTCCCGGCCATCTACGGAAAGGAATTCTGTGATGGCAAAGCGTTACGAACTCTCTGACGAGGCCTGGGATGTAGTCTCTGATCTCTTCATCGAAACTCATGGCCGAGGGCGGCCACGCTTAAGCGACCGCCTGATGCTCGATGGCGTGCTCTGGGTGCTCTGCTCGGGCGCTGCATGGCGAGACATGCCGGAGCGCTTCGGCCCATGGTCAACGGTGTATCAACGGTTTCGCGGCTGGCGAAACCAGGGGACGTTCGATCAGATGCTCAAACGCTTACACCTGAGATTGAATGAGCAAGGCTTGATCGATCTGCAAACCTGGATGATCGACTCAACCGCCGTACGTGCAACCCGAGCCTCATCTGGTGCTCGGAAAAAAGGGGGGGCTGACGAACCTGCCGATCACGCTCTAGGCCGCAGTCGCGGTGGCCTGACGACCAAGATCCACATGCTCTGCGACGCTAACGGGATACCGTTGCGCTTCCTCCTCTCTGGCGGTCAAGCCAGTGACATCAGCTACGCCCAACCACTGTTGGACGAAGTCAGCATTCAATCGAACCAACGTGGCCGCCCGCGTAAGCGCTGCAAATGGTTGCTCGCCGACAAGGGCTACGACGCCGAAGCGCTGCGCCGTTACTGCGACCAGTACCGAATGCAACCCGTCATCCCGATGCGCTCAATGAAGCGTAAACCCAAGCCTGGCTTACCCAGACTGTTTGATCGACCCAAATACCGACAGCGCAACATCATTGAGCGCATGTTTGGCTGGCTGAAAGAGAACCGCCGCATCGTGACGCGCTTCGACAAGCTCGCGAAAAGCTATGCAGCCATGGTCTCACTGGCTTGTTCCATGCGGTGTTTGCGACATCTCTTTTCGTACAGAGCCTAGGCTGGTCCAGGTGAGGGCCGACGTAAGCGATCACCATTCTGTCCTCAATGATGTCGAAGTAGATCCGCATCCCTTCCACAGCACCCCACCCGTTGCCGGTTCTTAGTCGGTACTCAAAGAATCGAATCTCGCCCTTGTAATTAAACTCGCGCTGAGCTCTCATCGAAGCGTCTTGAGAAACCGACTGCGACTCTTTTGCCGCGAAGGCTCCTGCGAATAGTTCTCTGCCGACAGTTCCCATAGGTGTGCCAGCACGAACTTGGTCTAGGTAATCGAACACCAGCTTGCAAAGGTGCTCGCTGAGGCGTTCCGGATTAGCGAAGTTCTCAGATTGCCGAGATGACTTCCAGGCAGAGTCGAGTACGAGAAGGCGATCAGGGGCCATGAGGCTGTAAAACCTCAAGAGCTCCTCTGGCTTAAGGCGTTGCCCCTGTACCTGGCGGCGTGCGAGATCCATGAATGACTGATCCAACGTTCCGTTAGAGGTCTCCCCCCGGATTTGAAGTGCCTTGTTTGCAGAGTTGAGACGGAAGATTTCTACCTGCGCGGCCTTGAGTTCAGTTTCGAGGCGAGTATTTGTTTCGAGCAGCTCTGTCTCGATGTCGTTTTTGCTATCTTGTATCGGTGGTGGAGCTTCTTGGATCGAATCAGCACCTTGCAAGTCTGTGGCCGAAGGCGAAATGTTGGACTGTGCAGCCTTAGTGGCATCTATTGCATTGATAAATAACTGTGAATCGCCCCTGGTTTTCTAGACACTCTCCAAGCTCAGGAAATAGCGTTTCTCATACTCTACTGGAGACAGCTGCATAGCACTGCTGTGTCGGCGTTTAGGGTTATAGAACATCTCGATGTAATCGAAAATATCACTTCGGGCTTCTTCACGGGTTGTGTAGATCTTTCGTCGGATTCGCTCTCGCTTCAAAAGCTGGAAAAAGCTCTCGGCTACGGCATTGTCGTGGCAGTTTCCCCGCCGGCTCATGCTGCTGATTACATTGTTGGCCTTCAAAAAGCTTTTCCAATCCGAGCTACTGAACTGACTACCTTGATCTGAGTGAATCATAACTTGCTGCTGAGGCTTGCGTCGCCAAACAGCCATCAACATCGCGTCGATAGCCAGGTCGCTGCACATCCTTGGCTTCATTGACCAACCAATTACTTGGCGTGAGAACAAATCCAGCACTACCGCGAGGTAGAGCCACCCTTCATAGGTGCGGATGTAAGTGATATCTGTCACCCAGACCTTGTTCGGCTCACTTACCTTGAACTGCCGCGCGAGGTGGTTGGGCGAGGCCACTGTTGGTTTTCCACCATAGAACCCTGGACGCCGCCGATAGCCCGTTTGAGAACGCAGCCCCTCCGCCTGCATCAAGCGCCTGACTCGATTTCGGCCGCATTCCTCTCCCAGCTCACGCAGGTCATCGTGAATTTTGCGGTAGCCGTATACACCTCCGCTTTCCAGCCAAGCGTGTTTGATCAAGCCAAGCAGACGTTGATCTTCTTTTGCTCGGGCAGATTGAGGCTCGGCCAGCCAGGCGTAATAGCCGCTGGGGTGCACCTTGAGGGTTTGGCAAAGGCGCCGCACCGGGTAATCAGTCGAGTGCTTCTTGATGAAGGCGTACTTCAGCCGCACTCCTTGGCAAAGTACGCGGCGGCCTTTTTTAAGATGTCTCGCTCTTCCGTCACGCGCTTGAGTTCAGCGCGTAGCTTGCGCAGTTCGGCCTGCTGATCGTCGTCTTGCTGACGCTGCTCTTGGGGCTTGCTGTAGACCTTGATCCAGGCGTAAAGACTGTGCACGGACATGCCCAGGCGCTGGGCGACATCGGCGACAGGTTTGCCTTTCTCGGTCACTTGCTTGACCGCTTCGATCTTGAATTCTTCGGGGTAACGCTGACGACTCATGGCACCTCCTATTTGGGCCTCATTATGAGGCTTGGAGGTGTCTACGAAACCAGGGGCGATTCACTTGAGTAGATTTGTTTCTGGAGATTTTCGTAGAGGTCGTCGCCAATGATTTCTTTGGTTCTGTCTTCAAGCCTGGCCTGCGGCATCAGTTCCCGCACACGCTCTACGCCAAGACTTTTTTCGAGTACTGCGCGTCGGTCATCGTCCAATAGCACAGTCGACAGCAACATGCCATTTGGCATCAGTTTAAGATCACTACGACTGAAACCCTCAAGCCGGATACCCGATTCGATGATCTCGGCCCTTAAATCGGAGACGTTCTCTGTGGCCCCATACCAACTCGACCATGCCTCATCGCACGTAGACGGATGTATAAACTTGGTTGGGGACGTGACGACGGAATGAATCCTCTCATCGCTCATGAGACCAGTCTTGCGGTCTGGTGGTCTTCTGACCTTCTTCTGACGGGCCATCGTTGGTTCCTTGTTATTTGTGTGATGTGGGCCCACTGAGTCCACACCAGAACGCTCTGGGGTTACAGGGTGTCCTCAGATTGTAGAATGCCGTTTCCGCAGACAGGGATTCAACAGATGACCCGCGAGCGAGAGAGGTTACGCCATCAGCCCCTTGACCACTGCCCGACCTTCGGCTGTCTGGGGGCATCAGGTGCCAATACGCAGAAACGCTCGCCAGAAAATCGCCATTCGGGCCTAGGCAAACAGATCATCCGCATTTAGATTATGTCTACGTGTTATGTATCCGAAAACTGAGGTTAAAATGGGCGTGGATCAAAGTACCGATGGATCATCAGCCACGAGCTTAGCTGTAGAGCGCTCTGTGGTGACAAAGCTTGTCATCACGGGAGGTGTAAACCTTGACCCGATCACTGTCTTTCTTGAGGACCTCGGCTGCAGGGTTTCTCCCCGTGATGACGGCCAAGATAGTGTCAGTTGCCAGGGTAACCTCACCGTCCGCTGCGCAGGGGAGAGCTGGACTTCATACTGGGGCGGCATGGGTTCAAGGACGGTGACTGAGTTTGTTGCCAAGTGCAGTGATGAGTACATTCTGAATTGCCTAAGCCGCGGCCTGAGCAGCACTCGATTCAGCGCAAAGGCTCTCAAACAGCTCTCAGCAAGGTGCATCATCGATCGCCGGCGTGAGCGCAGCGGTACCGATTGGGAGCTGGGGTATCTCGACGCTGAAGAGGCTCGTTCGCTTTACGGGCGCCTCGATGAGCTTCGCGATGTTGAGTCGTTGCGGGACTGCTGGAGTCATTCCGAGCTCCTATCTCTTTTGTTCGGTGATGAATGGCATTACCCCGTCGATCGAGCTACTGAACCAAACCCGGACTACATGTACCTGCTGCGCATCGTCCAAGCAGTCCAGCAAGCGCTCACACAACCTGTCGAGGTGGCGGCAGCATGAACAGTTCTGGACAGCTGGCAGGCCTGCCGCCTTTCGCTAACCTGGTCATCCGAAAACTGCAGCGCTTTGACGAATACGCCAGCGATGGCCAAGGCGCTGACATTGGTACCCAGTGGTTTGATGTTCTCACCCAGCTGGGCTTGCTCAAGCGAGTTCAGCGACGCCCGGCCCTATGGCAGGTCACCGATCAAGGGGAGCAGCTCTTGGAGCTCCAGGCAGGCCCCCAGCGCAGCGAGGATGCTGTGCGGGTTGAAGCGGTCGCTGTGACACGGACTGATGAGGAAGGAATGCGGCTTGAGTGGCTGCTTGAGGGCGGCATCGCAGCGCTGGAGCACGCGGACCAAGTCCTACTGATTGCTCATGGCTCGATCACGGACGAGGAGGGCGCTGGCGAGGTCTATCTGAAGGCTCCAGCTGTGCCGTCCGCAGACCAGCGCGACATGGCTCGCGTATACGACGTCATTGGTCTGCACCATGGTCACCCTATGGGCGTGCTGCTGACTAACCTGGGTAACATCAAGCGCTTCTCGGACTACCTGGGAGCAGTGGAGCGCGCATTCTTCATGGTTCCAGGTGAGGCGTCGGAAGAAGCAGAAGATGCAGGCGCACCCATCGACGAAGAGTGCCTGTTGAATAAATTCCCGGCGACCAGTACTGAGCATTACGTTGATCAGTTCCGTGAGGCCTTGATCACGATCGGGGCCTTACCGCGTAATGAGCCTAGTAGCTCGGAAGTCGACGAGCTCAGGTCCGAATGCAGCCTGTTGAGAGCCCAGCTGGCTGAGTTGCCGGCGTACATTGCAGCGCTTGAAAAATTCCAAGCCGAGGATGGCGATTTTGTCCGTCTTGCCGACGTGCTTGCAGCACTTTCCGCCTGTGCCGATCGGACCCAGGCAACTGAATTTCGCCTGTTGGTGCACGGCGAGAAGATGCTTGCTGATGACCAGTTTTTGGCGGATGACGCGACTACCTGGCGCCAGCTTGTAGAAAACCCTGTGTTTATCGGCATGCCCTATTCACGCGGCTTGGTCCCGGTGCGCCGGGTAGCTTCTTCGGCATAAGCAACACCTACCTTCTACCCGGCCTAGCCGGGTTAATGAGATGGTCACCCCGACACCCTGCGAGGGCTACGCTTTCGCAGGGTGTTTTCATTCCGGAGGCCATCATCATGAGCGATTTGGCACTGGTCGGTATCGACCTCGGCAAACATACCTTTCATCTGCACGGCCAGGATAAGCCCGGCCGGGAGCTGTTTCGCAAGAAGCTCTCACGACAGCAAATGATGCGGTTCTTCGCCAACCTGCCAGCGTGCACCGTGGTGATGGAAGCATGCGCCGGCGCACATTTCGTCGCTCGTGAGCTGACCGCCCTGGGGCATCAGGCGAGGCTGATTTCTCCTCAGTTCGTTAAGCCCTTTGTCAAAGGCAACAAAAACGATTTCGTCGATGCGCAAGCTATCTGCGAAGCCGCTTCGCGCCCTTCGATGCGTTTCGTTTCGCCCAAGACCGAAGCTCAGCAGACTCTTTCTGTGTTACATCGCCTACGCGAGTCACTGATCCGTGACCGCACTAAGGCCGTCAACCAGATGCATGGGTTCTTGCTTGAGTTCGGCATCAGCTTGCCTCAGGGCCTGGCGGTCATGAAGCGTTTGTCTGCCGTTCTGGCGGAGCACGAGCTGCCTGCTCGGCTGACAGTGCTGCTGCAACGTCTGCACGACCATTTCGCCTATCTGGACGAGCAGGTCAAGGCACTGGATAAAGAGCTGGTTGGCCAACTGGCCGACGATGATCTAGGGCGTCGTTTGTTGAGCATGCCCTGTGTCGGGCCGATCACCGCCAGCCTGCTGGCTGTGGAAATGGGCGATGGTCAGCAATACGGCTGCAGTCGCGATTTTGCCGCTTCTCTAGGCTTGGTGCCCAGGCAGTACAGCACTGGCGGCAAAGCTAACTTGCTAGGGATCAGCAAGCGAGGCGACAAGAATCTGCGACGCCTTTTGGTGCAATGCGCCAGGGTCTACATGCAGAACCTGGCGCGGCAGAAGGGGGCTCTGGCGGACTGGGTGCGAGCGCTTATGACGCGCCGACACTCAAACGTGGTCGCCTGTGCACTGGCCAATAAATTCGCCCGCATAGCTTGGGCGATTTCTGCTCATCACACCCAATACGAAACAGGGCCAGGCGCCTTGAACGCCTGACCCTGTGGTTGTTGCTGTACCACGATTCACCTTTCAGGTTTTGCGATAGCTGAGCAATAGATGAAATAAACGGCCTACCGGCCTGGCGAGGATCCTGACATAAAAATCGGCTCTCGAAGCCGAGCGGTTTTTAAGGATCGTCAGGCGCGGCTCTCATCGTGGCGCGGGGCTTACCCCAATTTGACGCCGGATAGATTTAAGCGAGCCATCCATTTCATCCGTTAATCAGTATTGCAAAAAATGGGGTGACCATAGATTTTTTATGGGTCGGATCCGGTGCGCAAGCGCGTTCGGTCGATTTTCACTCTCCCGGCACCAGGGCGGGAGGCAGATCTTCATGCTGGGTGTGGTTCATCTCATTGGCACTAGGACAACGTCGAGGTATGCCATGACCTGTTTCATCGCGGTTAGAACCAGCTGCACCATTCCTGAGAAAATGCATGTTCACTCTGTGCTGAATGAGCAAGGCCTTATCGGTAATCGTTACCCCAGGACTATGGAGCAAGTACCTCGCGCAATTCGCGAGTACTTCGAGCAGCTTCCGCTCGGTCCCGAAGCAACGAGTATCTTTTCGAACGAGGTGGAAACTCTGTCTGATCGTAAGGCAGCTGCTGACTCTCTCGGACAGGCGCTTGAAACATTGCCGGATTCGAAAGTACGAGGCCCCGTTAGGACTGCGCGCATTAAATGTAAATTGGCGGCGCAATACGGTAAGTCGCATGTGGACTTGACTGACCGTTACTGCGAAGTGAGCGATCTGCTCCATAAGGGCGGTGTGACAGTCCACTTAAACAAAGGCATGTAAGCGCGCAGCGCTTGATAGGGATCAAACATGAAAGCAGATATCAGCAGTTTCGTTAAGCACGCCCGCCGTGTAAATCGGGTATTAATCCTATTGAAGAAACAGGGTGAATACGACAAAGCAATTGACTGCAAAAGCATTCGTAACCTTTGGATGTCTGAGGCTCGGCGTTCCGCAGTCTGAACAGCTGATTTTCATCAGCGATCGGTCTAACCAATAGGTAACACCATGACCAACTACAATACGGTTAATACTCACATCAACACAATCCGTGCTGGCGATACAGTCCTACACAACGGCGAACTACGCACCGTCTGCAATTCGGACATTAAACGTGGTGGTTTCATGGGTACGTCATTGTTTGGAGACAGCTACCGCTTGGGCACTTTGCCTGTGCAGCTTGTACGCTTCAGCTGTGCCGTATAAACAGGAACTCCAATATGCAATACAAAGTGAACTACCAGCTTGGTGATAAAAAACGTGAAGCCATTATGGCGCAGATAGAACTGGATGAATGCCGAAATCATTGTGAAGTGATTGAGGCGGTAGATCGCAGCTGTCAACAGACGTCTGCCTCGGTTTCTCCCTCAGAGATTCAGGAGGACGATGGTTGGACTGAATTCTCCTATGGCGGTAAGCGCTGGTCGTTCGATTCCGATCAATTGGCACAATGGGATGAGGAGTTAAAGTATTTTGATTTCCTTGATTACCATTTGCTGATTAATCCCACTATTGAGTCAGTCACTGCCTTCATTCATCGTCAAGGTTATTAATACCTTCACCCTACCTCGCGAGCGCTTTGTTGCGTGGCGGGATTCCATATCAACGCAATACCCACCCGGCCACAAGGCCGGGTTTTTTGTCCGCGCAATAAAAAGGTACGGTATGACGATACTGACCGAGTGTGCTTGCTAGCGGGTCCAAGCATTAGTAATTTTACTTATCGGCATTGTACTTTCCATAGCTGTTCCCAACTGGTCATGTAGCTGGGACTAAGGAGTGCTCGGCGCATACCCCAATCTGGTGTCAGTGGCACAGCAGCAGTCCGCAAGCAATCATGCCCCCAGCGCCGGTTGATTTTGTCCATGGTAGCCATCAATGCATCTGTGCGCTCCGGTTGGCTGGGGGTGAACAGATCCTGCGTATACTCCCCTCGCTTGCGCAAATCCATTAGAAGGACTTCTGCCTTGCTGTATGCATAGCCCGGCCGGTAGATCCCCTCCAGGGCACGCAGCGCGTAGCGGGTGAGCTGACGGACATCATCTGTTGGGTAGGCTGGGATGATAGTTGCAGCATTGGCGTACTTCGGTCCGTCGCCATGGAATGACGTCTGAATACCGATGCGTAAGGCACCGCAGAGAGAGCGTTGCTTCCGCAGCTTTTCAGCGGCACGGTGAATGTAGGTCGCTAGGGCTTCCTGCAGGCCCTTGCGGGTATGCACGCGTTGACCAAACATCTTGCTGGTGCAGATTGATTGCTTGGGTGGGGCAGATTGCTCCAGGTCCATGCATGATTCGCCCTGCAGCTCTCGGATGGTCCTTTCCAGCACGATGCTGTACTTACGGCCCATTGACCGCGCATCAGCTTGAGAAAGCTCCCACGCGGTGCTGATGCCATCACGAGCAAGGTTGTCGCGCATACGACGACCTATCCCCCATACCTCATCAACCGGCATTCGTCGAAGTAGCCATTCGATTGCCTCAGGCTTGCGCAGGTCTACCACGCCGCCTGTTTTCTCCCTCCACACTTTTGAGGCGTGCTGCGCCGCCTTTGCCAGGGTTTTGGTATGCCCAATGCCGACGCCCACTGGCAGCGCAGTCCATTGCAGGACGCGGGCTTGGATGGCCCGGCCTACCTCAATGATCGGCTCAGGTAGGCCATCGAGCCTGCAGAAGAGCTCATCAATGTAAAGGAAAGATTTCAAGCCATGGACATGGTTCCGTACCTTGCTAACCGGGGATTCAAGGGTAGTCTCATGCTGTCCATGGCAAAACGACATTTTCTGTCGATCTTGCCTAGGTATGTCCATAGATCGTAGTTCCACAGGGCCACACCCACGAGTTGATTTCGTGCAGTCGTTCTGCACGCCAATGAACGCGACGCGATTGCCCTATTGGCGGGCGCTAATTATTTTGTAGGAGTTCAAGATAGATTGGCGAGACGCACATGGAAAATTCGGTCATGACCAGCAACATTGACGAAAAGGATCTCAAGGCTCTAGCCCAACGAGGACTGTCGCTGCTTCGCTTGACTGAGAGCCGCTGGATGGAGCTCGAAGCGTGTCGAAACCACGGTACAAAATTTTCACTTACTTTTCCGCACGTAATTTCCCGTAGTGGTAGACCCAATACTTTGGTTCTGATCGCTACAGATGGAAAAGCTCCCACCTTGCGGTTAGGGCTTATCCGCTCGATTCAAACGATCTCGACGCTCGACTCCCGGGTGATGTTCGATTGTGTCTTGCTGATCGCTCCACAATCACTTAATGCCCTTGTCGCTGGCGTCACTAGCACCACCTTGCGCGGAGCTACCAACAAGCTGAAATCGGAGACCGCCGAGTTTCAACCGGTGTCACAGAAGCTCGGTGAAAAACTGATTGCACTGATTGCGGAAGTACCAGCCAATGTAGCAGTTTTTCATCGTATTCTCGCCGAAGTCGGGCGACCAAAATATTATGAGAATGGCCACGCGCTACAAGTAAATGCCCTTGACCTCGCACTCAAAGCTTTTGGGGTAACGGACGGTGCGACAAGCGTCGCGTTGCCCGGCGGACACACCGCTATTGGCACGGTCCGACTGCAAGAGGACGCGGTCATTGAGCATGACGCACGCTGGATCTCTGGCTGGCACTTGTCCGACAGTGACCTTACCGGCAAAGCCGTATTCACTCGGCGCGGTGAGCAGCTCGAAGTTTTCACCGCCAACAAGCGACCGCTTGAAGAGTTGTTTGGCGTCGACCTTATCTATCTGAACAAGGCACGCGGCTCGTTGGTGATGGTTCAATACAAAATGATGGAGCCAAAAAGCAGTAAGGTGCATCGCATTAAGGCTGACACGCCCGACATTGACCAGCTTGACGCAAAGGAATGGACCGTGCCAATCAATGCTCAGTTCAAGAGTGAGATGGAGCGGATGGAGAAGTTCGACAACGATCTCTCGCCCGAAGGGCCCTATCGACTGAATCCTGGAGCATTCTTCTTTAAGCTTGTCCGCCGCCATTCGGCAATCAAATCTGCGGGAATCATGCTGAGCCTGCAGCATCTGACTCGGTTAATCGAGGATGGTTGTACTACCGGACCTCGAAAGGGCCTACGTATAAGTTACAAAGCACTGGACGGCCATTATCTACGAAGTGACCCGTTTATTGAGCTAGTACGCTCTGGCTACATCGGAACTCGTAGCGGCACGACAGAACATCTGCAGACACTTATTGAGGCAGCCTTGACCGGCGGTCGCTCAGTTGTCGCTGCAATCCAGAGTGCAATGGCCAAAGGTTGAGGTTAGATGCAGGGTACAAAAATTCCGTTCGGTGAACGTCAGGGAATGCTTTTCCGAGCCTTTGAGGTCGAGAATGGTCTTGCTTGTGGCTGTATCTGCCCGGGCTGTCACAAACCGCTAAATGCTGCGAATGGTGGCCAGAAAGTCATCCCGCATTTTCGCCACGTCCATTCTGAAAACTGTGTGAGCGGCTTCAAAGATGGTGTGCGACGGGCGGCTGTAGCTCTAATTGCTGCACAACGATCCCTTACTCTTCCGTCTTTCCATCGTCAGATAAGCGCCATGACTGGCTCAGGGCGCATCCTGTCTCGCGAAGTAAGTATCCCGGAAACGTCAGTTGCAGCTGAGACGGTCGAACGATTTGTGGATCTTGGCGACGTCACAGCTCACGCGATTCTTACCACCGGCAACCATCAACTGTTTGTTCGAATCAAAGTTTTCTCCCGATCCGAAAAAAAGCGGCACGAGCGGCTCTCTAACATCGAGGCTTCATCAGTTGAGATTGATCTCAGCGAGCTCGATTTGGGCCAGATCAACGATCCATTAACGTTTGAACGAGCCGTTCTTTTCGACCCAACCACCAGGTCTTGGATTCGATCGCTTAGGGGAGAAATGCGAATCAAGCGTGCTGAAGCTGAACTTGCGACCGAAGTTGCTCGCTGCAACGACCAATGGGAACTGGAACAGGCTCCCCTGCGGGTGATCGAGGACGCGAAACGAGTTGAGCAAGAGGCGAAGGTAGCCGAGCATAAAGCTGCATTGGCAGCGCATAGGCAGATCCAATCGGAGACTGCTGAGGCACAGCGTGCCGCAGGGATCCTTGAGAGGGATGAGCTTCCCGCTCTCAAGCGGCGAGAGGAACTGATCGTTAACCAGACTCTCCGAGCAGCCCGTGAGTGGGGTGGTAAAGCTGTAGAGTGCTCCTCTTGCTGGCTACTTAGTCCACCAGGAAATCAGTTCTGCCTCTACTGCGATAGTGAGACAAGCACAAGTCCCATTCAGTTACCAAAGGATATTGCAATCACGATTAACAATCGAATGCGTAGCTCGGCAAAGCCAGATCAATCATTACAGAAGGCGCCGACGTTGCTGGTTCAACCTGATCCTTTCACGTGAGTCTCATTTTGCAACGAAATCAATCTTGCCATACGCAGCAAGCGACCAAATTCAATCGAGGCCGAGCGGCTGCTGTGGGTTGAAAGCGGCCAGTTGCTGGAAGCCCGCAACGGCTTCCAACATCTACGTTGAGTGGCCATCCTGGGTCCTAGCGACGCCACACTCGCCCGTCAGCAGTGACCACCCAAGGCGATTGGCCCGCGATAATACGCACCCCGCCAACCCAGCGTTCTTCTGGTGTGTAATCGAGCCAGTTCTTATTTCCGAGTAACACTTGCTCTCCAAGAGGAGTCATCCGAATGAGGCGTTTTTGCCACTCTCTACCCGGCAACTCTTCGACTAGCGGATACGGAGTAACGGTGATGGTCCTTCGTAGTGTATTGAACATCTGATCGCCTAGATAAGGCAGCGGCTCGTAACTCATCATAAGGTGGCCGAACACCTTGCCAGCCGCCAACCCACCCCGCTCGGCAAGAATCCGCAGTATCAGCCGCTGGGTCATGCTCAAGCCGTCCTCTGCGCCTGGAAGCTCTTGAAGTTGCCTTGCCAAGGCTGGCCCAAGTAGCGGTAACGCCGGATGCGGCTGCACTGCCAATTGCGCCCAATCGCCCGGGTCCGTTGCCGTATAGGCATCCCAAGCTTTGCGGGCAAGCGCCAACGCATCGTCACCAAGTGGGCGCCGTTGGGTCCAGAGCCAGGCCAACAGATCCGGCGCGAGCTGACCAATGCCTAAGAATCGTTCAACACCAGGCACCCGATTGATCTCAATCAATTCGAGCCTGTGTGGCAGGACGGGCAGACTCGCCAGTAATCGAATCAGAAACAATTGGTCGTACGCATCACCTTCACACCAAAGCACCAGTTCACTGTCCTCGTTAAGTTGCGCTAGCGCCTTGCGCTGAATTGCCTGGCGCTCCTGGATATCCTTGGAAGCGAGTTGGAATGCCTGCTCCGCGAACTTCGCGCGCACCAACCAGTAATCATCATCCGCTAAAGCGGGAACCGGCCCCAGCACCATGGGATCATCGAACATATGAAATGAACCCGAGAATCCCGCTACTCGAAGGCTGTGCTCAATATCGTTGCCACAACGCCAATGCTGGATTGTTGATTCGTTTGCAGCAGCGAAGCCCGGATGCCGTGCCGCGAATGCAACGCTGTCGGTGTGAGCAATCAGTTTAGGCCAACTGGCGAA
Organism: Pseudomonas sp. NBRC 111143; assembly: GCF_001320965.1. Taxonomy (NCBI): domain Bacteria; kingdom Pseudomonadati; phylum Pseudomonadota; class Gammaproteobacteria; order Pseudomonadales; family Pseudomonadaceae; genus Pseudomonas; species Pseudomonas sp. NBRC 111143. The sequence goes on from NZ_BCBT01000048.1 coordinate 20,690, forward strand.
ACCCGACTCGCGAGCCACCAGCCACTGCGCATCGGCGAGTCGATAGTTTGGGCCAGGTATACCCAGTGCGTGTAGCTGGGAACGGGCATCTGCGGCCTGGTTATTCTTGATGTCTTTCAAAAGGCGCTTGGCGTGTTTGCGAAGCGAAGGGAGGTCGAGTAGACCGTGATGACGGGAAGCAATAGTGGCAGGCATGCCAACTCCTTATGAGGCTCGGTCCGCCGACAAGCCGGGAGCTGGAATGAAAAAATGGGTAAGCATGCCTTGGGTGACCCCTTCGCGCGGACCGCAGGCGCAGCAAACGCCCATGTGCCGACTTTAGCCGGAAGAAGGGACAGAAGCAAAGAGTGGAGGAGCACTGATATTGAACAGCCAGTCTTGAGGTGGGACGCAAAGTGTCGCTACACCGGCGAACGCCGTGAGGGCTATGGCAGCTATCGGACATTTGCAGTCATTCGTGAACGGCAGCAATGGGTCGATTAGCGACCTCCAAACAATGCGACTGCTGATCCACCCTTGTCCTTCCTCAACCCGGAGGACAAGCCATGAACACTATCGCTTTACATCGCCATCAGCCTTGGAACAAGGGAAAGCTTGTTGGGCAGAAAGCCCCGCTTCGAGTCAGAGATATCTGGGCCATTCGGGTCAGGCTTCAGCTCGCGGAGAAGACACGGGATCTGGCTCTGTTCAACTTGGCCATCGACAGCAAACTGCGTGCCTGTGACTTAACCAAGCTACGAGTACGTGACATTGCGCATGGGGAGCATGTTTCGTCACGGGCCATCGTGATGCAGCAGAAAACTCAACATCCAGTGCAGTTTGAAATTACTGAGCAAACACGAACAGTTCTGGAGGCTTGGATGCGCCAGGCGCATCTTCGCAGTGAGGACTTTCTGTTCCCGACGCGATTGCATGACTCAGATCATCTCTCCACCCGGCAATACGCTCGAATAGTAAAAGCATGGGTAACAGCCATTGGACTTGACCCGACGATGTACGGTACCCACACGCTACGGCGAACCAAGGCTTCGTTGATCTATCGCAGGACCAAAAACTTGAGGGCAGTTCAACTCTTGCTTGGTCATACGAAACTTGAAAGCACTGTCAGGTACTTGGGCATCGAGGTAGACGATGCTCTAGAAATGGCAGAGCAGACAGACGTGTAATTACCCACTGCGACGGTCTGGGTCAGACCGTCGCTTTCCGACCCATTGCGGCCGGTCGCTAACGACTGCAAGTGGCCGGTTTCCGTCCCTTACGTCAGGCAGAAAACGGCCTAAGCTCAAGTTCATTACCAGGTATTCGCTGCCTCGGATAGCAACCACTCTCGGAAGGTTGCCAGCCTTGGCAAGCTGGCACACTCTGGTCGGTAGACAACGTAGTAAGCCAGCCCTGAAGCAACGCTAATGTCTGGGAACAGTCGAACCAGGCGGCCGCTCGCCAGGTCATCACGCGCCATTACGCTGCGGGCTAGCGCGACACCATGCCCTTCGACTGCAGCCTGCAGGACGGCAGCTGAGTTGTTGATTTGCATGCCGCGAAGGGTGGTCGTGTCCGTCACGCCAGCCTTGCGCATCCAGGTTTCCCAGGTCGGGAAGCCTGAGTGGTTATCCATCGAGAGATCGTGAATCAACATCTCCCGCACCAGGTCATCGGGCTTGTGCAGGCGCAAGTGCTCTCGCAGCAATTGCGGCGAGCACACCGGATAAATCTCTTCCTCCATCAGCTTCTCGGCAGCCAGCCCTGGCCACCTGCCCGTGCCGTAGCGCACACCAATGTCGATTTGCTGAGCAACGAAATCCACCGGCTTGAGGTTGGTGTCCAGTCGCACGTCCGTATCAGGGCAGATGACCTGGAAGCGGTCGATTCGGGGCAGTAGCCACTTGGCGGCGAAGGCCGGGCTTACGGCCACGGTAAGCACTCCACGGATCGAACTTTCCTGAAGCCGCTCCATCCCCAGGGTCAGTCTGTCGAAGCCTGCCCGGATATCCGGTAGAGCACGTTCGGCAGCATCCGTGGGAATCAGCCGTGCTTTACCGCTGGTACTGCGGACAAACAGAGGCGTTCCTAGCCAATCCTCCAGTGTACGCACGAGCTGGCCAACCGCTGCAGGCGTAACGTGCAGCTCGGCTGCAGCCGAAGAAAAACTCTGATGGCGGGCGCTGGCTTCAAAAGCACGTAGCGCGTTGAGATGAACTGGAGCCTTCATATTGATAAAGAATTTCTTTAGTGGTGAGACACTTTATCTCGTTTGTTGGCGGATTTGGAAGCGAGGAAGATTCGTTCCAAGGCCAAGGGTGCTGATGCTTAGCCACCCGAAGTCAACGGAAAGTCTTTGGAGTTTAGCTGTGTTGGAAAGTTTTTCTTCCTGATCTACAGCTTCCAGACACCCAACGTTGCACTGGCCCCTAGAGGGTACGAACTGCCTGCCGGTGACGGCGTCTTTGGCAAGTGACTCGTCCCAATCCCCGTTAGCCAGACACCTGTCGTGGGCAGGTGCAAAGAGGTCTCCCAATGAGCAATCAATTCAACGGTAAGAAACTGCTGGTCGTCGGTGGCACCAGTGGCATGGGTCTGGAAACCGCACGCCAGTTTCTCACCGAAGGCGGCAGCGTAGTGATAGTCGGTAACCGTCCGGAAAAAACTGAAGAGGCTCGTAAAGACCTCTCCGCTCTGGGCAACGTAACTGCCCTTATTGCAGATCTGACGAGCGACGAAGGCCTGGCCAAACTGATCAAGACCCTCAGCGAGCAGCACTCGGATATCGACATGCTGGTGAACGCTGCAGGTGTGTTCTTCCCGAAACCCTTCCTGGAACACCAGGATGCGGACTACGACCAGTACATGAAGCTGAACAAGGCGTTCTTCTTCATTACCCAAAAGGTTGCCGCCAACCTGGTTGAGCAAAACCGCCCAGGCGCCATCGTGAACATCGGCTCGATGTGGGCCAAGCAGGCAGTCGCCGCCACCCCGTCCTCTGCCTACTCCATGGCGAAAGCCGGCCTGCACTCCTTGACTCAGCATCTGGCGATGGAACTCGCTTCGAAGAACATTCGCGTGAATGCCGTTTCCCCGGCAGTTGTGCAGACCCCGATTTACGAGGGCTTTATTCCGAAGGCCGAGGTGCACAGCGCTCTGCAAGGCTTCAACAGCTTCCATCCGATTGGCCGTGTTGGCACCCCGCAAGATGTAGCCGGTGTAGTTGCCTTCCTCCTTTCCGAGCAAGCCAGCTGGGTTACCGGTGCCATCTGGGACGTTGACGGCGGTGTCATGGCTGGTCGCAACTAAGACCTGCGCCCAGTTTCCACCCGACCTGCCGTGACCTCACTTCCGGCCTCAACCATTACTTGGAGAAGAACCATGATGCAAGACTGGAATGCCTACCGCGAATCGCTGCTGGTGCGCGTAGGCGACTATGCCAAACAAAGCCCCGACGTTATGCGAGGCCTGATGACCATCGACAATGCGGCCGTCAAAACGGCTCATCTGGATCCGAAGATCCATGAGCTGATCGCATTGGCTGTGGCGATCACCACTCGCTGCGATGGATGCATTAGCGTCCACACCCAAAAGGCTGTTGAGCACGGTGCTTCCCTCGAGGAAATTACCGAGGCGCTGGGCGTGGCCATTGCGCTGAATGCCGGTGCAGCACTGACCTACTCGGCGCGTGTCGTCGAGGCTTACCAGCAGCTACCGGCCAGGCAATAACTCGTATCGACGAGGGCCGATCGCCTCTGTAGGGGGGATCGGCGTCTTCGCATCCCCGTTTGGATAAACCGTATGTTGATCAACGCCGACTTCACTCGCCCCGCTGTTGTGGCTCCACACGAATACCAGTGGGTTGCTTCGCCCCAGACAGGTGTCGACCGCGTGATGCTGGATCGTGTCGGTGCAGAGAGAGCGCGTGCCACTAGCATTGTGCGCTATGCCCCGAACTCTTATTTTCCAAGTCATCTGCACCCTGGTGGGGAAGAGATCCTGGTGCTGTCGGGCACTTTCTCTGACGAGGTGGGGGACTATCCTGCGGGTTGGTATCTACGCAATCCGCCTGGCTCGAGCCACCGGCCGTCCAGCACCGAGGGGGCCACCATCTTCGTCAAGTTGCAGCAGATGCCTGCCTGCGAGCAGCACCACGTGCGTATCAATACCCGAGACCCGTCCAACTGGCAGCGCCAGGGCTCGCGTGAGTTGTGCCCGTTGTTCGCTGACGATTCAGAACAGGTGAGCCTGCAACGCCTGGGAGCGAACGAGTTGCTCTACGACGAGTTGCTGAACGGCTTCGAGTTACTGGTGCTGGAGGGCAGCGTAATGGCGGACAGACAGTCCTGTGAGCGCGGCGCTTGGTTACGAATGCCAGCAGGGCGGCACTTGGATGTCGTTGGTGGCCAACAGGGAGCCACCGTTTACCTGAAAACCGGCCACCCGGCTCATCCGGAGGTGAAAGCATGACCACGCAAACCACCCGTATTGTCATTGTTGGTGCCGGATTGAGTGGGCTGTATGCGGCCTATCTGCTGCAGCAGCAAGGCATCGGTGATTTCGTTGTTCTGGAAGCTCGGGATCAGCCTGGCGGACGCATTGCGTCAATCAATGCCCAAGGGCAGGTAGTCCAGCACACTTCAACGAACAGTATCGTTGATCGTTTCGATCTTGGGCCTACCTGGTTCTGGCCGGGCTACCAGCAAGAACTGGATGAGCTTGTCGACGCGTTGGGAATTGAGCGATTCGAGCAATTTGAAGCGGGCGACATGGTAGTGGAGCGTGCGTATGAAGGCCCTGCAGTGCGCACGCGCGGTTACGTAAACTCACCGCCATCCATGCGTCTGGTCGGCGGTATGGGAGCGCTGGTCGAGGCTCTGCTCCGCAGAGTGAATCCACAGAAAATAGTCTCCGGCCAGACCGTGCACCTGCTTCGTAAGCATGACTCCTATGTCGAAGTCGAAAGCCAAAACGCAAACGGCGTAGTGACGACCTGGCGTGCCGAACATGTGTTCCTGGCGCTCCCGCCACGTCTGCTCGAAAGCACGGTCGACTTCGAGCCATCCTTGCCTGCGGAACTTGCCAGGCAGTGGCGAACGACTGCTACGTGGATGGCTCCTCACGCCAAGTACATTGCAATCTACGAGACACCGTTCTGGCGAGACCAGGGACTGTCCGGTGAGGCCCGCAGCATGCGGGGACCTCTGGGAGAAATCCATGATGCCTCGATGCCAGGCGGCAGCTCGGCACTGTTCGGCTTCATCAGTGTGCCAGCGAGTACACGCGGCAAGATCCCTGACGAAATGCTGCGAGAGCTTTGCCGAGAACAACTGGCCCGGATGTTCGGTCCCGCAGCGGCGATGCCGAAGGCCGAATTCATAAAAGACTGGGCTCAGGACTCTTGCACGGCCACCAGCGCCGATGTGAATGCGATTGCCCAGCATGCAGTCGTGCCCGCCACCAGCGCCTCTTGCGGGCCCTGGCATGGTTGCCTGACGGGCATCGCCAGCGAGTGGTCCTCTCAGTTTCCTGGATACCTCGCCGGTGCCGTAGAGGCGGCCCGATTGGGCGTGCAGGATCTGATTTCACTTAAGGAGTGATGACCATGACAAGCACCTACCGCGCCATGCAAGTCAGCCGTCCAGGGGTTCTCGAACTGGTGGAGCGTGCAACGCCAACGCCCGGTATCGGGGAAGTACTGATCGAGATTGAGGCCTGCGGCATTTGTGGCGCTGACGCCAGTGACATCGACGGGGCAGATCCAACGCTGCAGCCTCCGCGTGTGCCCGGCCATGAGGTGGTTGGTCGAATTGCTGCACTAGGTGAGCACCTTCCCTCGATTTGGCGAGTCGGCCAACGGGTTGGCATCGGGCGTCTGGGCGGACACTGCAATGAGTGCACGCAATGCCGCCAAGGGCTTTTCCAGCTCTGCCAGAACCAGCTCATCGTCGGTGCCTCCTGCGATGGTGGCTATGCCGAAATGATGATTGCCCGTGCCTCAGGGCTCGTGTCGATCCCGGACGAGTTGAACGCAGAGGAAGCCGCGCCAATTCTCTGTGCGGGTATTGCCACGTTCAACGCATTGAAGAAATCCGGAGCACAGGCCGGCGATACCGTTGCCATTCTCGGTATTGGTGGTCTTGGTCACATGGCTCTGCAGTACGCACGCCGTATGGGCTTTCGCGTGATTGGCGTTGGTCGGGGCAGCGATATCGCGCAGGACGCGATGGATCTGGGTGCCCATATCTACATCGACGCCAATGAAGAGGATGCAGCAGAGAAGCTGAAGGCCATGGGTGGTGCGCATGCCATCGTCACGACCATCGGTGTCCCTGCGGCCGTCTCCGCGCTAATGCCAGGCCTGACACCGCAAGGCCGTCTCGTACTCCTGGGTGCCGGCAAAGACCCGCTGCCCGTATCCAGCGGCCATCTGGTCGTAGGAGAGCGTAGCGTACTGGGCTCCATCACTGGTACGCCTTACGAGAACGAAAGAACGCTGGGGTTCAGTGTGCTGGCTGGCGTGCGCCCAAAGATTGAGGTGATGCCTTTGGAGCAAGCTAATGAGGCTTATCAGCGGATGAAGTCAGGTGACGTCAAGTTCCGCATGGTCTTGACCGTCGACCGGCAACGCCTCAGCCCATCCACCTCAGATGCTGGCATTGAGCTGGCTCAAGCCAAGAGCGCACAGCGCCCATGACAAACACCAGTTCCAGCATCGCCCTACAACACGACTCCTTGCTGCTTTCGTGAGCAGTTGCGTTGAGGGCTCAACGACCCGGTTCGTACGAGCCAGTACACGTTTGCCTGATGAACGTCCGCTTCTGGCCGTTTTCTGCCCGTGGTGAGAGGCAGAAAACGGCCAGGAGCGGACGCTCCAGATGCCCTCACCATCCGCTGGATCAATATGCGCGCAGCGAAAATACCAATGGCGCCATCAGGCGCCATTGGTGTTTTCATTTTAGAGAGCGAACCTGAAGGTTGCCCTCCAAAGCCTGACGAGACGACTCAAACCGCAGCAGGAATTGCCGGGAAGTCGATCGTCGTGTCGTTCACACGGTTGAACAGGTTGGTGAACATGATGACCGAGATCGCCAGGCTGATTTCCGCCAACTGCACGTCGGTGTAACCCGCAGCCTTGATGGCCGCAAAATCCTGTTGGCTCACGGTACCGCTGGTTTTGATCAGCAAGGTGACAAAGCTGATCAGGGCATCGCGTTTCACGTCGCCAGTCGGACGGCCAGCACGCACATTCTGAAGCACTTCAACGCTTAAGCCGGTCATTTTGCCGAGCATGAAATGCGCGGTTTCGCAGTAGTCGCAACCGGTCAGATGGCTGACCAGCAGCTTGATGACTTCCTGATCCTGTTTGCTCAGGGTGCCGGCGGCCAGTGCACCGTCTGCGCCCAGGATTGCACCCAGACCCGCCGGGGTCAGGGCACCGATCGCGGCGTAGGTGTTAGGCACCATGCCGACAGCCTTCTTGATGTTGCCGTACAGTTCAGCGGTAGCGCCGGTTGCGGTTTCGATTGCAGGGGTGTGAATGCGGCTCATGATGTCTCTCCAAGGTGGATGTGTATCGGGTGAGACGCTACTTTAGGAAATACATCCGATACCGATAAGATTGGAAAGACTCACAAACAACCTCATTCGTCTCAAATCAGGAGTGTTCCATGAATCCCCCTCTGGATTGGCTCAGTCAATTGCTGGCGATGATTCCGGTTTCCGGCCGACTGGACACACGATGCTATTACGGTGCGCCCTGGCAGATCACTTATGAGCCATCACCTCTGGGCGAGATGCCCTACCACATAGTCCTGACCGGCTCTGCGATGGTGAACGCACAAGGCGATTACCCGGCGCAGCAACTCCATGAAGGAGACATCATCCTTTTCGCCCATGGGTCGGCGCATATCCTTCACGATGGCGGTGAAAAAAAGGCAGGGCAGGCACTTTTCAGGCAGGAGCTGAACTTCGTCATCAGTGAAAACCTCGAGGCCGGAGAACGGCTGGAAATGCTCTGCGGGCGCTTCATCGTGAAACCGCCTTATGATCGCTTTCTACGTGCGTATCTGCCGCCCCGGTTGATCGTAAGGGCGACGCCTGCCCTCCCCGTCGATCATTCCACCGCAGGGCAATTGGCGAGTCTTGTAGGGTTGATGCGTCATGAATCGGCCAGCCCGACCCTAGGCGCTCACGCGATGCTGGGTGCACTCTCTGCGGCGTTGTTTACCCTGGCGTTGCGTCGAGCGAGAGAAGAAGCAAATACTCCCTCGGGCCTGCTGGCGATGGCGGGCCATCCTCGTCTTGCACCGGCATTGAACGCGATACTGCATGACCCGGCTCATACCTGGACACTGGAAAACCTGGCCGCGCTTTGCAACATGTCGCGGGCGACACTGGCCCGGCATTTCAAGGAGCGCATCGGCTGCACCACCAATGATCTGCTGACAGACGTTCGAATGACCCGAGCAATCAACGAGCTTAAAAACCCTTCAAACTCGACGGAACTGGTCGCCGAGCGCGTGGGGTATCAATCGATCACCGCTTTTCAAAAGACCTTTAAACAATATGTCGGAATGAGTCCCGCGCAATGGCGCAGGCTGAACAAGGCCAATGCCTGATCAAGGCCACGCACACCCAGCCAACATACGTGGGGAGCTTGATCAGGCAGGCACACCATCGGCACTCACCGATTTCATCCAGTCACGGGGATTGAGCCCCGTTCTTCGACGAAAAGCCCTGGCCAGCGCTGAGGAACTTTCGTACCCCACCTGATCGGAAATCAGTGCGATGGGGCGACCTTCGCGCAGCAGTTTCTGAGCGAGGCTGATGCGCCAACTCAAAAGGTATTCAGCCGGTGTCTGGCCCACGGTATTTTTGAAGTGAGCGGCGTAACTGGCACGCGACATATTGCACACCACAGCCAGTTCCGCTATCGACCAGGGGTGCTGCGGGTCTTCATGAATCTTCACCAGCGACCGAGCCAGACGAGGATCGGCCAGCCCCGCGATCAACCCTGACTTGAGCTGCTGGTGATCGAGCAAATGCCGGAACAACTGGATCACCACCAATTCAAACAACCGATCCAGAGCCGCCTGACGGCCACACTGATCGGCTGCTGCCTCCTTGAACAGCCAATTCAACGTGTCGGTGAGCATGGGCAGTTCAACCAGGGGCATAACGATCAGGTCCGGCAAGGAGGCTGCCAGGGGATTATTAACCCCGCCTGCAAATTGCAAGGACGCACACTGCAAATTCGCGACTCCCGCATCGCCGCTGATCAACCGGTGCCGGCTGGGCCTGGGCACGAAAATCAGACTCGGCTCGGTCAGCACCTGCGTTGGCTGGCCTGAAATTTCGAGCCTCATCTCACCTGCCTGCAGCAAATGGATGTGCCCTCTCTGATCGTTGCCATCGAACGCACTTACGCCACAGAGCTCTCCGCTATAGAACAGATTTGCGCGTACCCCGAACAGTGACAACAGCGTGGACAATCGATCCATAAATTCACCGAATTAGACGATTAGCATCATATCTTTGACTATTTGCGTCCTTAGCGATCAATTCTCGAAGCAGTATAGCCCCGTACCCAACGCGGGCTGCGCGGTGCGACCGGAGACTGAAGGATGTCTCACCAGGTCAAACTGGCCATGGAGGAAGTCACTCCCTGGCCTCGTCTGAAGACGTCGTCGCCCACTTTGCGTCCTCCTGAAAAAGGTCGATGGCGATCTCACGTATCACGCCTCGCCAACCTCAACCCTTTAGACGACGTTACCGGAGAAACAACATGAGCACTTCCACTGTGAACCAAGGCAACACCACCGCTGGCCTTCTGAAACAAGGGCTCGGCGACAAAGTTACCCAACTCGGCATAGGCAGTCTCTACTTCGCAATGACCGTCATTTACTTGTGGTTTGGCGGCATGAAGTTTTCTGCGTATGAAGCCAACGGCATTTATGGATTTGTCAGCAACAGCCCACTGCTTTCCTGGATGTATGGCTTCATGAGCATGCAAGGCTTCTCCAATTTCCTGGGCGTGCTTGAAGTCTCGGTAGGCTTGCTCATCGCCGGTCGTCTTGTATCACCCAAGCTGTCTCTGCTGGGAGGTGTTTTGTCCGCGGGCCTCTTCATCACCACGCTGTCGTTCATGCTGACCACCCCCGGTGTATTTGAACCGACCCTCGGCTTCCCCGCGATCTCGGTGGTTCCAGGACAATTCTTGCTCAAGGATCTGGGGCTTCTGGCCGCGTCGATATTCGTGGCGGGTACCTCACTGACCGCACTGGAGCGAGAAAGCATCAAGGGCTGACGGTCAGCCAGTGCAACAAGCTAATGGGCCTTCAGATGCGTCGAAGGCCCATTTTTTATTCCGACGCAAAAACAGTCGCTATGGGGGGCAAGGCAACGTATTGGTGGATGGCGAGGAAGTCACGATCTGCCGACGGCGGGCCAAATTTCAGGAACAATAAATAACCCCTAAAAAAGCATTTGACAGGTTACTGTTTCGAGGAATAACCTCTTAATCGTGATTGTAGAGGTTACCAACAACTCAAGAGACCTCCGTTATGTCCGCCTTTCTGCACAGACTCCCAAATAGCTGAACCGTGCACCGGTGCACGGACGCATCTCTGATCCACTCAATTATTGAGCATCGCGCTCATCTTTCACTGGAGAACGAAATGTCAGATCAACATTCAGCAAACCTGCACCACAACCCGGTCGACGTCGTGCGCGGTTTTTACGCTGCGCTCGGCCGGGGCGATGTTCCCGCCGTCATCGCCTTGCTCGATGATCAGGTGCAATGGACTGAGGCCGAACGATTCCCCTACTACAGCGGAACCTGGGTTGGGCCACAAGCCGTTGTAGACAACCTGCTCAAGCGTCTGGCTGCGGACTGGGACAACTTCACCGCAATCGCCGACGACTTCATCGTTCAGGACACCCGGGTCGTCTCCCTGGGGACATATGCCGGAACCTACAAGAAAACCGGCAAACATATGTCCTCGGACTTTGCCCACCTGTGGACGGTAAAGGGTGACAAAATCACCAGCTTTTTGATGTACACCGACACGGCAAAGGTGCTGGAGGCACTGCACGCCCCCGCTTCGAACATCGCCGCCACTCAATCGAAATTTGCCGAGGCTGACGGCGTACGTGTTTTCTATCGTGAAGCAGGTGACCCTTCGTTACCGACCCTCCTGCTGCTCCATGGTTTTCCGAGCTCGTCTCACCAGTTTCGCCAGCTGATCCCGTTGCTCAGCGAGCACTTTCACGTTGTCGCGCCTGATCTTCCCGGTTTCGGTTTCACCGAAGTGCCAGCGGAGCGTGGGTATGTCTACACGTTCGACGCGCTGGCCAAAACGCTGGCTGATTTTGTCGACGTCGTGGGGCTGAAAAGCTACGCCATGTATGTATTCGACTACGGCGCACCCACGGGCCTGAGACTGGCTGTCAAACATCCAGAGCGAGTGACAGGGCTGATCTCACAAAACGGCAACGCCTACCTCGAAGGGCTGGGCGATGCATGGGCGCCAATCAGGGCCTATTGGGCCGAGCCTTCGCCAGCCAACCGGCAAGTGATCGCCGATGCAATCCTGCATCTGGCGGGAACGAAATGGCAGTACGAGCATGGGGTGAGCGACCCAACCGCCATTGCGCCGGAGTCCTATACGCTGGATGCAATGCTTTTGGAGCGTCCCGGCAATAAAGAGATCCAGCTCGACCTGTTTCTCGATTACGCCAACAACCTCAAGTTGTATCCCGATTTTCAGGCGTTTTTGCGCGCCACGAAAATCCCGACACTGGCGATCTGGGGGAAACATGACCCTTTCTTTATCCCTCCCGGCGCAGAGGCGTTCAAGAAAGACAATCCCAATGCAATCGTAGAACTGCTGGACACTGGGCACTTTGCGCTGGAAACACATGCACAGCATATCGCCAGTCGGATCATTGAAGTGTTGGCTGGAGATTCATAACAGTCGCCATAAACAGACCGGATCGTCAGCCGAACTCCTGGGCCAAAGGATTGGCCTCGTTCTGCGGATTCATTTCATGGAAGGAATGACCTCAAATCGCCCTGCGAAAATCCGGCACTGGCATCAGGACAGACTGCAAGAATTAGTAACTTGTCAAAATAATTTTGAGTGGTTACTCTACTTCACAACTCAGAGACCCAAGTGATCGTCATGACCCATCCCGAGAACGGCCCGGCAATTTTTGTCGCTGATGCCCCCGCGTTAGATTTTTTGAACTCCGTGGCCAGTCCTGGCGGTACAGAGATCGACTGGATCAGCGATGGTGCCGGCTGGATCAACTGGCTGAAACAAACAGGATGGGTTGATCTAGCGATCCTTCACAACATTGAAGTCAAAGCCATGCCCGGCGAACTGGACATGGTCGCGTCCCAGGCGCAAGCACTCAGGGCATGGTTTCGCGAGTTCGTCATTAAATACAGAGGCAAACCCCTAGTTGCAGAAGCACTCAGCGACCTGGCAACCCTGAACCATTTGCTGGAGAGAGACGACAAGTATTCATCTATCGTCCCGGATCCGGTAGAACCCTTGCGATTCCAGTATCGGCAGCTGAGGCGTTGGCCTACACCACAGGCACTCTTGCTGCCGGTTGGGGAATTACTGGCTGATTTCGTTTGCTCAGAAGACTTCACGAATATCAAAAGCTGTGAGGGGGTTGGCTGCACGTTGATGTTCATTGACCACACCCGAGGGAAAAAGCGACGCTGGTGCAGCATGGCTGTGTGTGGCAACCGGGCCAAAGCGGCGGCTCACCGGGAACGAAGCAAGGTTTCGGGTAGCTGAGAGAGATTGACTCCTCATCTTCGCGACTACAATCAGGGAGCCGTCAGTGGCCTTGGCGGTTCCCCCTCCAATCGTGTTTGACCAGGCAGAAAATGGAGCGCCCCTCCTATGCTCATACCTGCCCTCAGTGCCTTCCTCGCGTTCGTCACGGGATATGCCATAAAGCGCGGCAATATCTGTGCGGTCGCGGCCGTCCATCAGTGGGTCCAGCACAAAGACAGTTATCACCTACGAGCCTTCCTGACCGCCATGTGTTGCTCCGGGATTGCACTGATATCAATCACGTGGTCGATGCCAGGTGTTACCAGCCTGTCGCCTGCTTATATGACGACGCTCGCAACGCTATCGGGCGCAGTCTTGTTTGGAATTGGCGCATGGGTGAATCAGGCGTGCGTGCTCGGAACGGTCGCGTTCTTGTGCAGAGGAGACATCAACTACGGCTGTACGCTGATTGGCATGTTTCTCGGATCGATCATGGGTCAATACGGGTCACAGCCAGTGCTGCAGTCTCCGGTTTCACCCCTTGAATCGCCCAGCGGATTCGCGCTCGCTGCCGGCCTATACGGCTTTGGCCTGATTTTCGGCCTCAGGCATCACGTTTTCCGTCACCCCCGACGTTCGGCAAAATACCGGCACTTCAGTAACAACGGCGAACTGTTACCCATGATGATTATCGTCGGCGGTTGCTGCGGGGCATTGCACGCGTTGAATGGAGAATGGACTTATCTTGCGGCGCTTGTTCGACTCGCGGCACGCACTATAACGGCATCCGCTGGCAGCCCCATTTCGACAATCTGCATCTATGCCTTTGCTGTTTTCGCCGGAGGTTTGTTCTCCGCTTGGCACAGTGGCGAATTCAGAGCGTCTTCTCTATCAATGCGCCTGGCTTCTCGCAAACTGGCAGGAGGTACGGCGATGGGATTTGCAGCCTGCAAAATTCCTGGCGGGAATGAGTCCATGTTGTTCTATGGCGCTCCATCACTGGCAACACACGCGATCGTCGCTTATGTGGCAATGACCCTGACAGTGCTTTGCATAACGTATATCCACCACGTTGCTCGTCAACAAGCCTGAGTTCTCGTGCAATCCGACTAGCGAACGCACGGTATCGCAGTAGCCGCAACCGGTCAGATTGCAGGCTGAATGCGGCCCTTGGTGAACGCCCCAAGAGCCTGCCTGATCAGCCGCAGATGACGATGTAGTCGTTCCTCTGCGTAACCCGGCGTGACTACCTTCCACGAAGTGAATGTAACGGCCCTGCACCTCATCGACTGGCAGGTACTCATCAACGTCACGACCAGATCCGTGTGGCATTGAGTCCATTGCCCAGCATCTGTCGCGTGCCCTTTGACATCGGTTCTTTCCTGGTTTGAGCAACGACCAGCAGGCAGAGACGCGCCTCTGAAAAAGACCTCGCTTCACACTCACTCAGATTGATTAAGAACGGGATGCCGCCGCACTTTAACGTTGCGACTGTCCGCTTCGGGTCGTTTGCAGCCCATGACGACAGGCGGCAATCCGCAAACAGCAGTAAGTAAAGAAATATTGTCCTTATCGGTATTTTCAGCGGTTAAAGGAAAGATTTCTTTTCCTTACTGCTGGGATTTTAGGGCATGGCAAGAGGCCGAGCTTTGAGCGCGGGTTGAGTCAAAGTTAGTCCTGGAAAGCGAAAACTGTGGGCTGGGCGGATCTCAAAAAAAAAGGATCCTAAATCACCCAATCATCCGATCTTAGATTTCAATACGGCATCATTTACCTTAACGTATGGCAGATTGACTTCACCATAAAAACGTTTCGGGGATTGCATGGACGTACGCTATTGGGAAGGAGGTCTCCTTTCTTTTGAGATCGACGCTATCGACAAGATAGCCAAAGCATTTGGGCCCAAAGAGCTTCCTCCGGAACCGGGGTCAGGCTCCACGAAAGGGAATTCGTTTGACGTACTGAAACAATTGAAGAAACCTGAGGCAGGCCATGGCGTATGGCCTTGGCGCGGATACGCAGGCTTTCGTTTTGCGAACTCGCGGGGCTCAGATGGGGAGTTCGATCTTGTCATCGTCACTCATAGCATCGTTCTTGTTGTCGAGCTTAAGCACTGGCGCGGCGAGATCACCAACCACGGCGGTAAATGGCACCAAGACGGTAAGGAAACAGAAGTCTCACCGGTAGACAAAACCCGTCGGAAAACCTTTGAGCTGAGAAAACGAATCAAGGGCCTAAAGTCTCGGCTGCCTAACGGGAAAGAGCCCTGGATCGACTTCTGCATTGTGCTCACTGGCAAATGCACCCTAAATCTTCCTGAGGTCGAGATGCAGCATGTCATGCTGCTGAACGATTTTCTGGAAATGGCCGACCCTAAGCGGTTTAAAGACCGATTCAACGCGCGCTCGAATATCGGCTTGAATGAGCATTTCGGCTTCTTCGATGGCGTCATCAATGAGGGCACGGTCAAGCCCAAAGAGCTTGTTGTCGACGACTACCGTGCGCAGTCTCAAGCGGTGTTCACACACCCTACAGAGGTCTACCGAGAGTACGACGCGGTCAATATCCATAACAAGGATGACCGTGCGATGGTCCGGCTCTGGGACTTTTCGAAGCTCGATGACACCCGTGCTCGAACGGCTGAAGGGCGGTACCGAATCCTCTCGCGCGAGAGGGATGTCATGGTCTACCTCCGTCTGCGCGATCAGGAATTGATGAATCGCTGTGCTCGCCCTAAGCGTAATGCCAGCCCCGACAGTGTCACCGAGCAATATGCCGAATTGCTTGAAATGCCGGACGGGCATTACCGCCTAAACGAGTTCATCAACCGCTTTGTGGAGCGAATGACTGCGCTTGAGCGCGTCCAGCTTTTTAAAATCCTTCTGGCCCAATTTGCTGGACTGCATGGATTCAACATTGCTCACCGTGATTTGGGTGACCACAGCGTGTGGTTCACTCCATCGTCATCGATCGCTCTTTCCAATTTCATCAGTGCCTATTACCAGCCTGTCGGTACTCTCGGCGATTTGCGTACCCTGCTGAGCATTGGTGCGATCGCGCTCCCTGAAGACCAGGAAACTGCGATGGAAGGCAGTACGCCATTTTGTCGTGATGTCTTCGCGCTCGGGCTGTTGGGTTGGCATCTGCTTCAGGCCCGGCCAATGCCTCTGAAGCTCGATGTCGCCTACGTCGCAAGTATTCAAGCTCAGGTTGAGTCATCAGAAGAGTGGCCTGCAAACGTCCTCGTGCAAGCATTGCAGAATGATCCAAAGGAGCGGTTCGATCATGCCGGTGCATTTCAGCAGGCATTGAGCGAGTCTACCCCGGACAACTCTGCCAGTTTTGAATTTGATAACCGGCGGCTGGACGTTTTCTCTACCGATCTACGGCTGAGTTCCGCTTACCGGGAGGACGATGACCCTATCGCCGACACGGCAGAGAAATTGATTTATCGATCCGGCGCTCTAGTCGTGAAATCGTGGCCCTCGATCAATGCCCGGGATCCCAAGAACGGCCAAGGGCCGATGTTGATGGCTTTCTTTGAAGTTTTGGAACAGCTGAAAGGCAGCGGTTTCGCCTTTCTGCCAAAAATTGAACACTTTGGTTACGATCGCAGCGGTAACCCTTTCCTGGCTCAGGAGCATATCGAGGGTGAGCACTGGGATGAGCTGAAGGGGTTGCCGCTTGAGACCCGTATCGTCGTCGCCCACGGGCTAATCGAAGCAGTTGACGGGTTGCATGGCCAGCAATTGAGCCACGGCGATCTGCATCCACACAACGTAAAAGTCAATGTCGGTTCCGCTCCCGAAAATACCCAGGTCTACTTGCTCGACTGTCCGGATTTTTCGGCTTCAGGCGCGTCACCGATCAACACCCTCTACAGCCCCGTACTCGAAAACTGCACCCCAGCAGAGCGAGACAACTTTGCTGTGATGAGAATGGTGTTTGAGCTCTTGGACATGGACTGGGACGTGCCGTCGCAAAAGGACATTCCCGCCCTGAGGGCGGCCGTCGCGCACGAGATGGATACGGAGTCCGGCTTTCTTTCCCTGGAGCGTTTCAAGGATGCTCTGGAAGCTGCTTTCACGCCTGCGAAAACCATTGAAAACGTCTCTGTCGTCCTAAGAAACAGAAGTGGCGATGCATTTGAGATCCTACCTGACAACGGGAAAGTATTTGTTGTCGTGAAACCCGACCAAAGAGCCCCCACCAAAGCCTTGGAGGTGACGTTCGCAGGTGTCGGCGGGCAGTTACTGACGGAGTTCAATCCTGCTTCCAAGCAGTTTGTAAATGCGTTCAGGGCCAATCAGGAGATGCGGGTTCCCGCCTATCTGGCGCGTCAGGCAAACCACCACATAGAAGCACGGTTCAGCGTTTCGGGCGGTGCCAGCGTCAATGTCTATGAGCTGACCAAGCTTCTGGCCAAAGATGAGGCGTTTTTAAATCTCGCCGCGCAGGTGCATGACGCTGAAGTTCGTAAGCAAGCGGCCATTGAGGATGGTGAAAGCGTTGCGGACTCGATTACTGGTGAGGACGAGGACAACGGGCTGGCCATAGATGAGGCGCAGCTAGAAGCTGTGAAAGTGCGAAGTTTCCCTGTCAGTCAGATATGGAAAACTATCACCTCTACTGAACTTGAGGCCCAGCCCTCTTTCCGTGTTTCCGAAGAACCACACTTCCACAAGGATGGCGTAGGACTTTTGATTCCGTACGCCATGGATGCGAAGGCCCTTGAGAGTTTTGAGGCGGGAGACAACATCCGACTAATCCTCAGAGACGGGGAAAAGGACATTGATATCGGTGAGATCAACCTGGGCATGAGCGTGCGTGATGCAGTCTACGTACTTGCCTCCAGTCGTTCGAAACGCGTACAGGCTGATTCTCAATTGTTCCTCCAAAGCCGGCAAAACAAGACATCAATGACGCGTCGTCGTGGTGCGATGGAGCGGATTTTGAACCGGCAGTCGGTGCTGCCAGATCTGATGGATTACTTTGACGAAAAATGCAAACTGGCACCAAGGGGGTATGCTGAAGAGCCCACCGATGCGGACTTTGCAGTGTACGAACGTACCACTGCTAGTGGCACGGTCATCGGACTGAATGAGGCCCAGCGCGCCGCATTTACGCAGCTTATCACCACAGGCCCAGTGGGGCTTTTGCAGGGACCTCCGGGTACAGGTAAGACGGAGTTCATCGCGGCCTTCATCCATTATCTGATCAGCAAGGTCGGGGTGCGAAATATCCTCCTTGTCAGCCAGTCTCATGAAGCTGTCAATACTGCAGCAGAACGGATCCGCGCGCACTGCCGTCGACTGGACACCGAGCTAAACGTTGTGCGCTTCAGCAATCGTGACCAGGTTGTCTCTGAGGAGCTACTGGACGTTTATTCTCGCAATATTATCGACCGCCAGAGAAATGGGTTTAGCGCTGAACTTAAGGAACGCGTGGGTTCCATGGCTTCGTCACTGGGTTTGAGTAAGGTTTTTGTCCAGACGATGGTCGATGTAAATCAGCGAGTGTTTCACTTGGTCAGATCGTTGAAAAAGCTGGACGAGGAAATTTTGCGCGCTCAGGGAAACGGAGCAGATCGAATGGCTTTGCAAGCGCTGAAGTCCTCTCTGATGGGCGAGCTGAATCTTAATGCCAGCTTGTTTCTTGGCGAGCTGGGCGAGGGCGAAAGCACTCCCCAAGAATTGCTGGAACGCATCTATGATCACGTCCAAACGGTTCATGGAGTGCGGCCTCCGGAATTCAAACACTGCCTTGACCTGATCCAACTTTCTCACGAGTACGTCGAGCGCCTGTCGAGCAACAGGGCCAATTATGATGAGTTCCTCATGCGGTCCCGGACATTGGTTTGCGGCACCTGTGTGGGTATCGGGCTGCAACATCTTAAGCTTGCAGAAACCCATTTTGATTGGGTCATCATCGACGAGGCTGCTCGATCGGCGCCGAGTGAATTGGCGATCGCCATGCAGGTTGGCTCCCGGGTTCTGCTGGTCGGCGACCACAACCAGTTGCGTCCTACGTATGAGGAAGAACATAAGGTAGCCATTGCCCGTTCCCTGGGCGTTACAACCAGCTCAGCTGAATTCCAGCAGGTCATGCGCAGCGACTTTGAGCGAGTGTTCCAATCCCAGTATGGGCGTGCCACTCGGGCGACGCTCAATACGCAATATCGAATGCTTCCAGCGATTGGCGATCTGGTTAACGAGATCTTCTATGACATCGACCTTGAGAATGGCTACAGACCAAGTCCTGCCTATTTTTCACAAAAGGTACCTGAGTGCCTGTCCCATGTGGTCACTTGGCTCGACACCAGCGAGTTAGGCAAGAAAGCCTACGACAGCGGCACGCTGAGCCTGTCTAACAATGCTGAAGCGGATGCGATCATACGGCTGCTGGAAGAAATCGCAGAGGACACCGAATTTTGCGCGGGCATGGCTATGGAGATGGCCGAGTCGCAAGAGCCTCCAATCGGGGTCATCTGCATGTACCTCGATCAGCGAAAACTAGTGAGAAAGAGATTTGCCGAGAAAATCTGGTCGGAGGAGTTCCGCAAGCTGGTAAAAATCGAGACCGTCGACAGTTATCAGGGTAAAGAAAACAATATCATCATCGTCTCCCTGACTCGGGCCAAAGCGGATCAATCACCTGGCTTTTTGGCGACTCCGAATCGTATCAACGTCGCGATGTCACGCGCGATGGAGCGGTTGGTCATCGTAGGCAGTTTGAGCATGTGGAGCGGCAGGAACGCGAGGCTTCCATTGGGTCATGTAGCCAGCTTTATCCAGACGAAACAGGACACGATCAACTACTGCATCAAACCAGTGACGCCGGCTAGGAGGGTTGTCTGATGGAGCTTAACCCAGTTGTTCTATTCGAGCTGGACGTCGTGGTGCCCGCGCAACAGTTCCGTATTGAGTACACCCTTGTGGACAAAGGGGGCCTGCCAGTGGTACCGGAATTTCTTCTGCGGTTACTAAAGATTTCGGCGCTGCTGCCAGCAGAAATCGCCAATTATTTCGGGTTTACAGCGCAAGAGCTCAGTTTTGCCATCACACCGTTTCTACAAACGGGGGAGCTTAAAACGCGCCCTGATGGACGAATAGAGCTGACCGATAAAGGCCGTGGCTTATTTGCCGGTAACCATGAGTCACCGATTGTGAAGCGCAAGGAAGAGCGCGAGCAGATGTTCGTGTTTGAGCTTCTAGCGTTTACTTGCCTTGGAAAAAGCCTTGGAGATGCCGACTCCAAACGTTGCCTTGAATTGCAGGCGCCAAGCGATACACATTCCGAGTCCGGTGCGAAGGCCGTCGGTGCGTTCATGCGTCAGATTTACGACATTTATCGCGCTGGTCACCTGGGTGGGCAGGCACAGGATGGGGGGCCGCCGGAGCTATACAAGGTCGCAGGCGTTCAAAAAGTAAGGGATGGCTGGGAGAAGATAGAAGAGCGTGTAAGCATTGATGCCGACTCTCGGCAGGTACGCTTTGTCGCAAAGGAAGGTCTGCGCGAAAACGAGATCTACATGCGTCAGCGAACGGAGCAGTTGAGCCGCATGCTGGGTAGAGGAAACCTCGATCAGGTTCTTCAGCTCGCCGACATCCTGGGAGATTCGGACGCCTACGACTTTGTGTCTTCAAATGGGCTGGACCTTTCTGCTCTCTACAACAGCGCGAGCGCCGTTGCACAGGTTAGAGAGTCTTCCGGGCTGCGACTTTTTGGATCGCTTCAGCTACAGCAAAACTGGGATAGAGTTTCTTCGGTGCTGCGCAAACATCAGAAAACACTTCAGGGTGAACCGCAAGCCGCCCCGATTAGCCTGTCCTGGTTAGCTCCTGCCTCTCACGAACTCTGGGGTCGCTCGGCCAGGCATGCTCAGATTTGCAGTGCATTTTCTGATCTCTCAAAAACAAAAAGCAAGGGTGGCGGGAATGATGGTAAACCTGTATTCGGCGCTAAGATTCTGATCCCTGTTTCTGCCAGCGATGATTGGCCGGCGATTAAGCGCGCAAAAGGCGACTGCAACAATGCCAGACTGCTTCTGTGCGGCTTTGTTGAGTCGGAGCAACTGGCTCCGCTTGAGGCGATGGTCATTCACGGAAGATGCGCGGTCGTGATTTATCATTTGGTTTTGCCGACGTTGTCTCCGGTGCCTATCCCATTCGGATTCATCACGGAGGATGCTGCCAAAATCCTTAATGTTGAAAACCTGATAAACCGCACGATGGGCGAGTACGTCACAGGTAATACTCAACGCTACCTCGGTAGCTTCGAGCGCCCCGCCGCTTGAGCGCAGCGACTGGGAACGTTCGCAGCGGTGGGGTATGCAGATGCTCCGCAAGGGCTTTGTCGTCAAGGTGCTTCAGCTCTTCGCAGCTTTGCCCACACTGGGCTATGAGAATTGATGTTATGCACGCAGTGCGCCCGCAGCTCGCGTTGCGGGAAGACATCGGGGAAATCGCAGACGAGTTGGTCGAGGAGTTTAATAGAACGTCGGCACTCAGAACTTGGGGGGATGTGCATCGCTGATGGCGCACCCAGGTAGTGCCCCAGTAGCGCTGCTGTTCCCATCATTCGCTAGGCGAGTGGTCACGTCCGATGCATACGACTGGTCAAATGGGGCGCAATTTCCCACAAGGTGGCAGACCTTTGTGGTCTTTTCAGATAGAGGAAATCGCAGGTGCCAAGTAACGACGTTTTGTGGTTCAAACTCGACAAAGAATTAGTAGCTAGCTTTGCCGAGGCCAATCTCGTTGATCTCAACTGGGATGACTATGTGAAATATGACGAAGGTCTGGAGATCAAGCTCAAGGCCAAAAACGTTTCCTATGAAATGAATGGGAAAAAAGATTTCAAGGAATACTCAGAGATTCCTGCCCGGTTCGTACATTCGAAAGGCGATGCGATTGCCCTCTCACCAGGAGGCTGGCGCCCTCTAGCTTTCATTCCGAACGGCGCTGTGGTCCTTTTTGACAAAAATGCCTTTGGCACCGTCAAGAACCACATCGACAAAAAAGGAAATCCTCAGCCAAACGCCATCCAGGTAGTGGTTGATCTCTTCCAAAACAGGGAAATAACTATTGATCCCAAGCCAATCCTGCTTGAGGGGAATAATCGGTTTGACAAGCGACTTCCGTCACTTGAAGAGATGCGCACAGAGCTTGGTTTCTTCACCACCAAGATGCAGGAACGTGCCCCGAACCTGACGATAAAGGCCACCGACGCTTCGCTTTCACAGTTGCATAAGGCGAGCGCCGTCTTTTTCCGAGGCCTAGAAGCGATTCTTGAGTTCATTGATGCGGTTTACAAAAAATACGAGTCGGGCCACCGCTTTCCTCGGAACCTAGAGGGTTTCAAAGCGATCATCAGCTTGGCCAAGGCCGCCAACGTACAGAGTTTTCATCTGATATTCGCGGCAATTGTCTTCAAAGCCGTAACCGGCGAGAAGCACAACCCCATCCTCAAGCTATTGAAATTCAATAAACCTAATTTCATCAACGATGGTCACTCGTTCAATGGTGCTCTGGACATTTATTCCCTCATTCTGTTCCTGAGTGAAATCCGGAATCACGGGAGCAACGTTTTCTTTGTCACTGCCGATAAAGACCTAATTCATCTGTGGAACGATATGAATGCGTTCATGATGGTTAATGATGAACCAGGTGTTCTCCATTTCGACATGATGTATTTCCTCCCTGGTCTTGAGGGAAGTGAAATCAGTGAGCTTCAGGAGCTTATGAATGGCTAACCATGAGCCTGGTGAAAATGGCTAAAGCCTTCTGAAAATCCCCGTTTCAGAGTTGGTTTCAGGGCACTGTGAATTTTACGGCAGTGAGAATCCCTCGACCGCTGATACCTCTAATCGCAGCGCACTATCCAAAGTTCGTCCAGCTTGGTCGTATAAGATCGGCTCATCATCTCACGGCGCATTCCCCAGTCAGGTGATGCTGGAACACTGGCAGCGCGCAGTGTGCCCCGGCCCCATCTTCCGTTGATATTGTCTAGGACCTGCATCAGCCGAACGCATTCTGCAGATTGCTTGGGGGCAAACAGGTCTTCGGTGAACTCACCTGGCTGCCTCAGATCCATCAAAAGCACCTCAGCTTTGCTGTAACGGAAGCCGGGACGAAAGATTTTAGCCACTGCGTCGGTGGCCATTTGCGTCATGAGCAAGCTGTCACATGTCGGGTAAGGCAGTTCTACCATCACTCCCTGAGCGTAATGGGCCTCGTCAGGATTGAACATACCAGTGCGGATGCTCACTCGCATGCGCTTACACATCGAACCTTGAGCTCGGAGTTTTTCCGCAGCGCGTCCAACGTAAGTAGCCACCGCCTGCTTGATCGGTTCAATCTCTGTGAGGCGTTTGCCGAATGCCCGACTACAACAGATCTCTTGCTTTGGCGGCTCGACCTCTTCAACGTCCAAGCAAGATATGCCCGCCAGTTCACGGGCGGTCTTCTCCACCACCACGCTGAATTTTTGCCGCAGCATCTTGGGATCAGCCGTTGCCAAGTCCATAGCCCTCAGGATGCCCATGGATTCCAGGTGCGCTGTCATTCGCCTGCCAACTCCCCAGACTTCCCTTACCGCGGTATTACGCAAAACCCAGTCTCGCTTGAAAGGATCACGGATATCCACAACGCCTCCAGTTTGAGCCTGCAAGCGCTTGGCGGTGTGGTTGGCCAACTTGGCAAGGGTTTTAGTGGATGCTATTCCAACACCTACCGGGATGCTCGTGCAGCGTAATACTCGGGACCGAAGATCACGGCCGAATGCCTCAAGGTTACCGGGCATACCACCTATGCTTAGCCAGATTTCATCGATCGAGTACCGCTCACAGGAATCGACTGTTGATTCCAGAATGGTCATGACGCGTTCGGATATGTCGCCATACAGGGCATAATTGCTGGAAAACGGCACGATTCCGTGCTGCCTCAGTTTGTCTCGAATCTGGAAATATGGCTCGCCCATTTTTACGAATGGTTTTGCATCGTAGGATCGAGCTATCACACACCCGTCGTTGTATCTGAATGACGCTAACAGTTAGTAGTGCATAACATATTGATATTTAACGATATTGTTACGCTAACAATTTTTCGTCCTTCGCAGCCTAAATCAGGGCTTTTCAGTCCGACCCACCTCCATGCGGCCAACTAGCTGCCCGCCTCGAATGTCGTGTCCCTGGGGCCGCGAGGCCCCAAAAAACTTTGAATGAACTTCATGAGCGTGCACATCTGTTGTCGGCTGGAGTCGTTCGGTTGTTCGGAAGAGCAGGCGAAACCGAAAAGCACACGGAGTCCTCGCATAACGTCCTTGGCTCGCAGCACTATTACGGAGACCGAAGCGTTCCCGGCCAATCAGGGCTGCTGAGAGGGCCTACATCACCGACACTCCCGGCCTTCTCCGCACCCTGGAGCGCCAAGGTACTTTCGGCCGGCCAGGCGCTCGGGCAGCCAGATGAGCAAGGGTGCCGCCCCCAGTGCCAGCAATAGCCACAGTCTGGAGAACTGCTCGCCATGCGGGTCGAAGCCATAAACCAGCAGCCCGCCGAGCGCGAGCAACAGGAAGTACGGCGCCGTGAGGTAGCAGTGAAGTCGGCGGCAGCGTGCGGCATTGACCAGGCAGGCGCCACCCATCACCGCCAGCGCGGCGCTTGCGGCCAGGAATAGCGTGGGGTGTCGATCTGCCAGAAGAATGGTTAGCGTCGCGACAACGGCAGGCAGCCCCCAGAAGCTGATCACCTGCCATGTCTGGCGCAGGCTGTCACCCCTGCCGAGTTCATTAGTCTTAATGTTCATGTTTGCACCTCGCATTCTTTACCCGGCGCAGCAGGACAATTGCTTCACGTCCTTACTGAAGGTTTGCGCCGCGAGCTTCAGGCCCTCGACCATGGTCAGGTAGGGGAACAATTGGTCGGCTAGTTCCTGCACCGTCATCCGGGCGCGGATGGCGAGGGCGGCCGTCTGAATCAGCTCGCCCGCTTCCGGGGTCACTGCCTGCACGCCCAGCAGTCGGCCCGAGCCCGTTTCGGCGACCAGCTTGATGAACCCCCGTGTGTCAAAGTTCGCCAGAGCGCGCGGCACGTTGTCCAGGGTCAAGGTGCGGCTGTCGGTTTCGAGGCCGGCTTGGTGCGCTTCCGCTTCGCTGAAGCCGACGGTGGCCACCTGCGGGTCGGTGAACACCACGGCCGGCATGGTGTCGAGATTGAGCATTGCCTCGCCGCCGGTCATGTTGATCGCCGCGCGATTGCCGGCCGCCGCCGCGACATAGACGAACTGCGGCTGGTTGGTGCAGTCGCCGGCCGCATAAATATCCGCTTTGCTGCTGCGCATGCCCTGGTCGATCTGGATGGCACCGCGTTCATCCAGCTGCACGCCGGCCGCTTCCAGGTTCAGGCCGTGGGTGTTGGGCGTGCGTCCGGTGGCGACGAGCAGTTGGTCGACCCGCACTTCACCGTGCTTGGTGGTCAGCACGAACTCGCCGTTGGCATGGGCCACCTGGCTGGCTTGCGTCTGTTCCAGCACTTCGATGCCCTCCAGGCGGAAGGCCGCCGTCAGCGCTGCGCCGATGGCCGGATCTTCACGGAAGAACAGCGAGTTGCGCGCCAGGATGGTGACGCGGCTACCCAGCCGGGCAAAGGCTTGCGCCAGCTCCAAGGCCACCACGGATGAGCCGATCACGGCGAGCCGTTGCGGAATACTGCTGCTTGCCAGCGCCTTTTCCGAGTTCCAAAAGGGGGTATCTTGCAGTCCGGGAATCGGCGGCACGGCCGCACTGGCGCCGGTGGCAATCAGGCAGCGGTCGAAGGTCACGATGCGCTCGCCCCCCTCGACCAGTTCCACACTGAGCGTGTGGCTGTCCTGGAAGCGGGCGGAGCCACGCAGCACGGTGATGGCTGGGGTGCTTTCCAGAATGCCTTCGTACTTGGCGTGGCGCAGTTCGTCGACACGACCCTGTTGCTGGGCGAGCAACCGTTCGCGCAAGACAAGCGGCGGCGTGGCGGGCAGTCCGCCATCAAACGGACTTTCGCGGCGCAGATGGGCCACGTGCGCGGCGCGAATCATGATCTTGGAGGGCACGCAGCCGACGTTGACGCAGGTGCCGCCGATGATGCCGCGCTCGATCAGGGTGACGCGGGCCCCCCTTTCTACCGCCTTGAGCGCGGCCGCCATGGCGGCGCCACCACTGCCGATAACCGCCACGTGAAGCCTGTCACCCTCTTTCCCGGCGTCAGTGCCACCGCTCAGCCAGCCCCGTGCCTTATCGAGCAGGCCGGGACGGGTAGGTAGCGTGATGTCTTCGAACGCCGCTCGATACCCCAGGGCCTCGACGGCGGCCTGCATTTGTTCACGGCTTACGGCCTCGTCGACCTTCAATTCGGCCCTCCCACTGGCGTAGGAAACATCCGCCCGATGCACGCCCGGAATCTTCTCCAAGGCCTCTTTCACATGCACGACACAGGATGCGCAGGTCATGCCAATGATTTTCAGTTCGGTCATAACGTTACTCATTGAATCGTCTCTTGTCAGGTTCACTGGTTTGGCGGCGTCGGACAGGACGCCGGGGAGCAACGGCGGTGCGCGGGCGACACGAAGTCCCAGATGGACACCCCAAACATGACGGCCAGGCCGATATAGAGCAGCCAGCCGCTCCGCCAGCCGTGAGCCAGCATCAAAAACACCGCTACCAGCACCAGGGCCGGGCCGATCAGGCCAGGCGCAGCGCGTCGCCACTGCCGGTGACTGAACCAGCCGAGGGCATTGACGAGCAGAGCCACGCCGGCAAACAACGGCAACAGCGTGGTGATGAACAGGCCTTCCCATTGGCTCAAAAAGCCCAGTCCGATCGTGGCGCCCAGGCTGGCAAGGGCGGGAAAGCACGAGGCGCAACCTATGGCGGAAACCAGCACGCCGACGGAACCGGCTTTGTCACCGATCCGTGTGAACAGATTGAAAGAATTTGCCATCGGAATGCCCGCCTATTGCTTGACGCTGGACGGGTAGCCGGCGTCCTCTGTCGCCTTGGTCAGCGCCTGCGCACTGGTCTTGGCATCGTCGAAGGTGACGATGGCTTCGCGCTTCTCATAACTCACCTCGGCCTTGGTCACGCCCTCGACCTTGGTCAGCGCTTTCTTCACCGTGATTGGGCAAGCGGCGCAGGTCATGCCCGGCACCGACAGGGTGATGATTTGGGAGGCGGCCCACACTGGGGAAACCACGGCAATGAGGGCGAGAGCGGCAAGCAGCTTTTTCATGACCAACTCCTGATTAGTAGAACAAGGGGAGGATGTAGGGGAAAGCGAGCGCGACCAGCACCAAGGCCATCACGACCCAAAAAACGAGCTTGTAGATGGTGCTTACCTGGGGATCAGCGCAGACCTCACCGGGTATGCAGACTTGAGCCGGGCGGAAAATGCGCCGGTAAGCGAAGAACAGCGCAACCAGTGCCGCGCCAATGAAGAACGGGCGGTAAGGTTCCAGAACGGTGAGGCTGCCGATCCAGGCACCGCTGAAGCCCAAGGCGATCAGCACCAGCGGCCCCAGGCAGCACGTGGACGCGAGGATTGCCGCCAGACCTCCAGTGAGGAGTGCACCGCGCCCATTTCGCGATTCAGACATACGTTCATCCTTCCGAGTGGTTGATCGATGGGTTAAGGTTATTTCCGTAGTTAGGTACGGGGTCAAGCGGCATGCACAACGCGGTGGAAAGCCTGACCATCGGCGCCTTTGCCAAGGCAGCCGGGGTTAACGTGGAAACCATTCGGTTCTATCAACGCAAGGGGCTGTTACCCGAACCGGACAAGCCCTACGGCAGCATTCGCCGCTATGGCGAGGCGGATGTCGCACGGGTGAGATTCGTGAAGTCCGCGCAACGGCTGGGCTTTAGCCTTGATGAAGTGGCCGGACTGTTGCGACTGGACGACGGCGCGCACTGCGACGAAGCGCGTGTGCTCGCCGAGCAGAAGCTTGAGGATGTGCGTGAGAAACTCGCGGATCTTCAGCGGATCGAGTCGGTCTTGGCGCAGCTGGTTGATGACTGTTGCGCGAGCCAAGGGACAGTGAGCTGTCCGCTGATCGTTTCGCTGCAAGCGAGCAAGTGACCGCCCGCACTTCGCGCGTTAGCCCACGATTTCCCGTTTGTCAGGGCTCTCTGTTTGTCGGTCTGAAGGTGGAAAGAGCGGCGCTCATTGAGCGCCGCTGACTGGGCAAAGGAGCACTTGCAAAGGCCCTAGGTTGGTACTGCTATTTGCCCTTGTGCATCAGTGGGGCGGGCCCACGTTGCATCTGGTCGAGTAGCACATATCTACCTTGCAGGCGGACAGCCGGGCTGCGCTTCGCTTCGCCACGGCCTGCCGCCGTGGCGCCCAGTTGTTCAATCTTCTTGACGGTTTCCGCCACTAGGAT
>NZ_BCBT01000049.1:0-47152 GCF_001320965.1 Pseudomonas sp. NBRC 111143
GTGATGCTTTCGCGGGCAAGCCCGCGAAAGCATCACCGCCGCGTTCACATATCCCGCCAATATGTTTCCGACTGTTCAAATAATCGCCAATCACCTTGCTTGTCCAACCCGCCTTCTCTACAATTGCGCCCCTTGCCGAGCTGGCAGGCGCGCATGTGCCTCCTCTCAAGCAAGACATACAGTGTCATTCACTCCTTGTCTGACCAGATTCGCTGGCAGACTACTAACCCGTAAGGAGCATTCATGCGTCATTACGAAATCATCTTCCTGGTTCACCCGGACCAGAGCGAGCAAGTCGGCGGCATGGTCGAGCGTTACACCAAGCTGATCGAAGAAGATGGTGGCAAGATCCACCGCCTGGAAGACTGGGGCCGTCGTCAACTGGCCTACGCAATCAACAATGTTCACAAGGCTCACTACGTGATGCTGAACGTTGAGTGCACCGGCAAGGCCCTGGCCGAGCTGGAAGACAACTTCCGCTACAACGATGCCGTTATCCGTAACCTGGTCATCCGTCGCGACGAAGCCGTTACCGGTCAGTCCGAGATGCTGAAGGCTGAAGAGAACCGCAGCGAGCGCCGTGAGCGTCGCGAGCGTCCTGAGCATGCTGACTCCGCCGATGGCGACGACAGCAATGACAGCGACTCCAGCGATAACGCTGACGAGTAATCCACGGACCTTTAGAGGAGCCTATTAAATGGCACGTTTCTTCCGTCGTCGTAAATTCTGCCGCTTCACTGCTGAAGACGTGAAAGAGATCGACTTCAAAGATCTCAACACCCTGAAAGCTTACGTATCCGAAACCGGCAAGATCGTTCCAAGCCGTATCACTGGTACCAAAGCTCGTTATCAGCGTCAGCTGGCTACCGCTATCAAGCGCGCCCGCTTCCTGGCCCTGCTGCCCTACACCGACAGCCACGGCCGCTGAGACCGGGTCGTCGACAAGTAGTAAGGGATAGGCATGCGAGCGTTGGCTGATTTCATCATGCGCGGTCGTGTGCAGGCCACTGTCGTGGTGGCTGGTTGTGCGGCATTGCCGCTGTTGTTCTGGTTGAGTGCCGCCGCCGGGAGCCTGGTGTTCCTGCGGCGTGGTTTCAAGGACGCATCCTCGGTCATCGTGTGGGGCATCTTGCCCGCGCTGGCCTGGTGGATCTTCGGTGAGCCGCGCACCTTGATGGTGCTGCTGGGGACGCTGGGGCTGGCTGCGCTGTTGCGCGCCGGGCACTCCTGGAACCGGGTGCTGTTGTCCAGCATCGCCTTGGGCCTGTTGTACGGTGTCATCCTCGGTTCAGTGTTCCGCGAACCGATCGAAGCTCTGGCGCGAGCGCTTGAAAAAGCCCTGCCGCAGATGCTCGACGGTCTCTACCAGCAGTTGTCGGTGGAGGAGCAGGCACACCTGGGGGCACTCATCGTACCGGTGCTCAACGGCCTGATTGCAGCTTTGCTGCAGGTCGTCAGCGTTCTGGCCCTGATGTTGGGCCGGTACTGGCAGGCCGCGTTGTACAACCCGGGAGGTTTTGGCCGCGAGTTTCAAGCGGTGCGGATTCCCCTGGTGCCGGCACTGGTGCTGCTGGCGTGCATGGTGTTCGGGCCGAACTTCGGTTCCGCCGTCGCCTTGCTTACGCCGCTGTGCAGTGTGCCGCTCATGTTCGCGGGCATTGCCCTGCTGCATGGGCTGGTGGCCCAGAAACGCCTGGCCAGGTTCTGGCTGGTGGGGTTGTACGTGACGCTGGTGCTGTTCATGCAGCTGACCTATCCGTTGCTCGTGGTCTTGGCCATTGTCGACAGCCTGATTGATTTTCGCGGTCGCCACTCCCCCAAGGGGAATGATTCCGCGAACGGTGAAGGTTAAAAGTTAAGAGGTTTTACCAAATGGAACTGATCCTGCTGGAAAAAGTCGCCAACCTGGGCAACCTGGGCGACAAAGTAAAAGTTAAGGCTGGTTACGGCCGTAACTTCCTGCTGCCATTCGGCAAGGCCACCGTTGCCAACGCCGCTAACCTGGCTGCATTCGAAGAGCGTCGTGCAGAGCTGGAAAAAGCCGCTGCCGACAAGAAAGCTTCGGCTGAAAGCCGCGCTGCCCAACTGGCCGAGCTGGAAGTGACCATCACTGCCACCGCTGGCGACGAAGGCAAGCTGTTCGGTTCGATCGGCACCCACGACATCGCTGATGCCCTGACCGCCTCCGGCGTTGAAGTGGCCAAGGCTGAAGTTCGTCTGCCGAACGGCACCATCCGTCAGGTTGGCGAATACGACGTAGCTGTGCACCTGCACAGCGACGTTGAAGCCACCGTACGCGTGGTCGTCGTAGCTGCCTAAGCTGCGCTGACTGACTGGCCCCTCGCGGGCCAGCCGGTTAACATCGGGCACGGTCCTGTTTTTCAGGCCGTGCCCTTTGTCTTTTTGAACCCCCCAGAATTCTTGCGTGGCCATGAACGAGATTACCAATCCCGAACAGCTCGACCTGCAAACCGCTGCCCTGAAGGTGCCGCCGCATTCCATCGAGGCCGAACAGGCTGTGCTCGGTGGCTTGATGCTGGATAACAACGCCTGGGAGCGAGTGCTGGACCAGGTGTCCGATGGCGATTTCTACCGGCATGACCACCGTCTGATTTTCCGTGCCGTGCACAAGCTGGCCGATGCCAACCAGCCGTTCGACGTGGTCACCCTGCACGAGCAGTTGGACAAGGAAGGCTTGTCGACCCAGGTCGGTGGCCTGGCGTACCTGGCCGAGCTGGCCAAGAACACTCCGTCGGTGGCCAACATCAAGGCCTACGCAGCGATCATCCGCGAGCGGGCGACGCTGCGCCAATTGATCAGCATCAGTACCGACATCGCCGACAACGCCTTCAACCCGCAAGGGCGCAACGCCGAAGAGATTCTCGACGACGCCGAGCGGCAGATCTTCCAGATCGCCGAGGCGCGGCCCAAGACCGGTGGCCCGGTGGGGGTCAACGAGCTGTTGACCATGGCTATCGACCGTATCGACACCTTGTTCAACTCCGACAGCGACATCACCGGTGTTTCCACCGGCTTTACCGACCTGGACGAGAAGACCAGCGGCCTGCAGCCCGCCGACCTGGTCATCGTCGCCGGCCGTCCGTCGATGGGCAAGACCACCTTCGCCATGAACCTGGTCGAGAACGCCGTGCTGCGCAGCGACAAGGCTGTGCTGGTGTTCTCCCTCGAGATGCCTGGCGAATCGCTGATCATGCGTATGCTCTCGTCGCTGGGTCGCATCGACCAGACCAAGGTCCGCTCCGGCCAGCTCGACGACGATGACTGGCCGCGCCTGACCTCGGCGGTCAATCTGCTCAATGACCGCAAGCTGTTCATCGACGACACCGCCGGTATCAGCCCCTCGGAGATGCGTGCACGTACCCGCCGCCTGGCGCGTGAGCATGGCGAGATCGCGCTGATCATGGTCGACTATCTGCAGCTGATGCAGATTCCGGGCTCGGCCGGCGACAACCGGACCAACGAGATTTCCGAGATCTCGCGCTCGCTCAAGGCCCTGGCCAAGGAGTTCAACTGCCCGGTCATCGCGCTGTCGCAGCTCAACCGCTCCCTGGAGCAGCGCCCGAACAAGCGCCCGGTCAACTCCGACCTTCGTGAATCCGGAGCGATCGAGCAGGACGCCGACGTGATCATGTTCGTCTACCGTGACGAGGTGTATCACCCCGAGACCGAGCACAAGGGCGTGGCGGAAATCATCATCGGCAAGCAGCGTAACGGTCCGATCGGTTTTGTCCGCCTGGCGTTCATTGGCAAGTACACCCGCTTCGAGAACCTGGCGCCGGGCATGTACAACTTCGACGACGACGAATAACCCCCCAGAACTGAATCGGCCTCCCTGTGGGAGCGGGTTTACCCGCGAATGCGATGTTTAACCCGCCATCGCATTCGCGGGTAAACCCGCTTCCACAGGGGGCGATGTTTTTCTGGGTGATCACTATGATTCCGACCACCACCGTCGGATTTGGTCAAAATTTGTGCTATATTCCGCGCCCGCGATTTCCCTGCACACCAGAACCGGTCACTGACATGCAAGCAGCCAAACCACTCTACGACTATCCCAAGTACTGGGCCGAATGCTTCGGGCCAGCGCCTTTCCTGCCGATGGGCAGGGAGGAGATGGATCAGCTCGGCTGGGATTCCTGCGACATCATCATCGTGACCGGTGACGCCTACGTCGACCACCCATCGTTCGGCATGGCCATCATCGGCCGCCTGCTGGAAGCCCAGGGCTTTCGCGTCGGTATCATTGCCCAGCCGAACTGGCAGTCCAAAGACGACTTCATGAAGCTCGGCGAGCCGAACCTGTTCTTCGGTGTCGCGGCCGGCAACATGGATTCGATGATCAACCGTTACACCGCCGACAAGAAGGTGCGTTCCGACGACGCCTACACGCCTGGTGGCCTGGCCGGCAGCCGTCCGGACCGCGCCAGCCTGGTGTACAGCCAGCGCTGCAAGGAAGCCTACAAGCACGTGCCGATCGTGCTCGGTGGCATCGAGGCCTCGCTGCGCCGCATCGCCCACTACGACTACTGGCAGGACAAGGTCCGCCACTCGATCCTGGTCGATGCCAGCGCCGATATCCTGCTGTTCGGCAACGCCGAGCGGGCGGTAGTCGAGGTTGCCCAGCGCTTGTCCAACGGCGAGAAGATCGAGTCGATCACCGACGTGCGCGGCACCGCGTTCATCCGCCGGGACACCCCCGAGGGCTGGTACGAGATCGACTCCACCCGCATCGACCGTCCGGGCCGTGTCGACAAGATCATCAACCCCTACGTCAACACCCAGGACACCCAGGCCTGCGCCATCGAGCAGGCCAAGGGCGAGGTGGAAGACCCGAACGAAGCCAAGGTCGTACAGATTCTCGACAGCCCGCGCATGACCCGCGAGAAGTCGGTGATCCGTCTGCCATCGTTCGAGAAGGTACGCAACGACCCGGTGCTCTATGCCCACGCCAACCGCGTGCTGCACCTGGAAACCAACCCAGGCAACGCCCGCGCCCTGGTGCAGAAGCACGGTGAAGTGGACGTGTGGTTCAACCCACCACCCATTCCCATGAGCACCGAGGAAATGGACTACGTGTTCGGCATGCCCTACGCGCGCGTCCCGCACCCGGCCTATGGCAAGGAGCGCATCCCGGCCTACGAGATGATCCGCTTCTCGGTGAACATCATGCGCGGCTGCTTCGGCGGCTGTACCTTCTGCTCGATCACCGAGCACGAAGGCCGGATCATCCAGAACCGCTCCCACGAATCGATCCTGCACGAGATCGAGGAGATGCGCGACAAGGTACCGGGCTTCACCGGCGTAGTCTCTGACCTGGGCGGCCCGACCGCCAACATGTATCGCATCGCCTGCAAGAGCCACGAGATCGAGAAGCACTGCCGCAAGCCGTCATGTGTGTTCCCGGGCATCTGCGAGAACCTCAATACCGACCACAGCTCGCTGATCTCGCTGTATCGCAAGGCGCGTGCGCTGCCGGGGGTGAAGAAGATCCTCATCGCCTCGGGCCTGCGCTACGACCTGGCCGTCGAGTCGCCGGAGTACGTGAAGGAGCTGGTCACCCACCACGTCGGTGGCTACCTCAAGATCGCCCCGGAGCACACCGAGCGTGGTCCGCTGGACAAGATGATGAAGCCGGGTATCGGCAGCTACGACCGCTTCAAGCGCATGTTCGAGAAGTACTCGAAGGAAGCGGGCAAGGAACAGTACCTGATCCCGTACTTCATCGCTGCGCATCCTGGCACCACCGACGAAGACATGATGAACCTGGCCCTCTGGCTCAAGGGCAACGGTTTCCGCGCCGACCAGGTGCAGGCGTTCTACCCTTCGCCCATGGCGTCGGCCACGGCCATGTACCACTCGGGCAAGAACCCGCTGCGCAAGGTTACCTACAAGAGTGAGGGTGTGGAGATCGTCAAGAGCGACGAGCAGCGCCGCCTGCACAAGGCGTTCCTGCGCTACCACGACCCGAAGGGCTGGCCGATGCTGCGTGAAGCGCTGACCCGCATGGGGCGCGCCGACCTGATCGGCCCGGGCAAGCACCAGTTGATCCCGCTGCACCAGCCGCAGACCGACAGCTACCAGAGCGCCCGTCGCAAGAACTCGACGCCGGCTGGCAGCCACAAGGTGGCCAAGGAGCAGAAGATCCTCACCCAGCACAACGGCCTGCCGCCGCGTGCCAGCGATGGCAGCAAGCCGTGGGACAAGCGCGAGAAGGCCAAGGCCGAGGCATTCGCCCGCAACCAGCAGGCGGCCAAGGAGCGCAAGGAAGCGGCCAAAGGCGGCAAGGGCAACAAGAAGCCGCGCCAGCCAGTGATTCCTCGCTGACCTCCAGGCCCGCAAGGAACATTGTGGGGGCGAAGCGCCGTCCCCACAGGTTCTGTAAAACGATCAATCGGGCTTGTGATCGACCCACTTCGGCGCCACCGGGGCGATGAAGCTGTCCATGCCATCGAGCAGCTCATCCGCCTGCTGACCGAGCAACAGCATCGCCCGGTGCTGCGGCCGCACGAAACCTTCCTCGACGATATGGTCGAGGAAGCCGCCAAGCTTTTCATAGAAGCCATTCACATCCAGCAGCCCCAGCGGCTTGGCGTGATAGCCCAGTTGGCCCCAGGTCCAGACCTCGAACAACTCTTCCAGCGTACCCAGCCCACCCGGTAGGGCGATGAAGGCATCGCTGAGCTCGGCCATGCGCGCCTTGCGGGCATGCATGCCGTCGACCACCTCCAGGCGTGTCAGCCCTTTGTGGCCGACTTCGGCGTCCATCAGGCTCTGCGGGATGATGCCGATGACTTCGCCACCAGCGGCCATGGCAGCATCGGCGACGATGCCCATGAGGCCGACGGCGCCACCGCCGTAGACCAGAGTCAGGCCGCGGTGGGCGATGGCCTGGCCGAGGGCGATGGCGGCCTCACGATAGGCCGGGTTGGCGCCGATGCTGGCGCCGCAGAAGACACAGACGGAACGTACGGGCATTGCTTATCTCCAGTGCAGTTCACCCGCTGCGCAGGCAGCGGGGCACACAGGGTAAGGCGCAATGCCGCGTGCTCCAAGCGTCGAATTCACTCCGGTCGGGCGAACTCGCAGTCCGCAGCACCGGTTGCGCCGCACGCATAGGCAGCCAACAGGCCGCGCATGAAATTTCCGAGATTCATGGCACTTGCTCCTAAATGAGAGGTTGTCCCATCGTCTATCAAGCAGGCATGATGTGCTCTTAGATTTTTTGTATACAATCCATTGAACAATACTACTGGCTGGCTCATTGATGGCCCTTGATTCAAATCAGCAAGGGCCTGGCCGGTTTCAGGCAGTCTCGCAATTGATAAAACCCTGCCAAGGAGATTCACGATGTTTGCGAAAGCTGTAGCGGTATCCCTGCTGACCCTCGCCAGCGCTTCTGTCTTTGCCGCCGACTGCAAGGTGACTGTCGACTCTACCGACCAGATGTCGTTCAACACCAAGGAGTTCACCGTCGACAAGAGCTGCAAGACCGTCGAGATCGAACTGACGCATGGTGGCAGCCTGCCGAAGAACGTCATGGGCCATAACCTGGTGATCAGCAAGACGGCCGACATGCAGGCCATCGCCACCGAGGGCATGACCCAGGGTCTGGACAAGGACTACATCAAGGCTGACAACGCCGCGATCATCGCCCACACCAAGATGATCGGCGCTGGCGAGAAAGACACCATCAAGCTGGACACCTCCAAGCTCGAAGCCGGTGGCGACTACAGCTTCTTCTGCACCTTCCCGGGCCACATCTCGATGATGAAGGGCAAGGTTGTCGTCAAGTAATGGCTGTTGTGTAGGGCCTTAAGGCCCAATTCGCGGGCAAGCCCGCTCCCACAGGTTGTTCACTACCCTTGAGAACAGTGAGCAACTTGTGGGAGCGGGCTTGCCCGCGAAGCTTTTCAAGGGGCGAACGGCAGTTCGCGCTTGTGCTGGGTCTTGCGGTAGGTGGCGACGATAATGTCGAAGGCTTCCTGGCGCACCGACTCACCGTGCAGGAAGGCGTCGATCTCCTTGTAGGTCACCCCGTGCGATGCCTCGTCCGGCTTGCCTGGTTCCAGGTCTTCCAGATCTGCAGTTGGCACCTTCTCCACCAGCGATTCCGGCGCACCGAAGCTGCGCGCGATCGCCCGCACCTGGTTCTTCACCAGCCCGCTCAGTGGCGCCAGGTCACAGGCACCATCACCGAACTTGGTAAAGAAGCCCATCACCGCCTCTGCGGCGTGGTCGGTGCCGATCACCAGGCCTGCGCGCGCGCCAGCGATGGTGTACTGGGCGACCATGCGGATGCGCGCCTTGACGTTGCCGACGACGAAGTCGACCAGGGTCGGCGAGCCGTTCTTCAGTTCCACCACTTCGGCGGCCAGGGCCCTGACAGCCGGGGCGATATCGACGGGGTGCACTTCGTCTGCCTTGATCACCTCCAGGCAGGCCTGGGCGTCGTGCTCGTCGTGCTGCACCTGGTAGGGCAGGCGCACGGCGATGAAGATGTAGGCCTGGTCGCCGGTCTCGGCGCGCAGTTCATTGACAGCGCGTTGGGCGAGCAGGGCAGCGGTCAGCGAATCGACGCCGCCGCTGATGCCTAGCACCAGGGTCTTGAGCCGGGCGTTGGCCAGGCAGTCCTTGATGAAGGCCACGCGCCGGGCCACTTCCTTCTCGAGCGCGGCGGCGTCGGCAAAGGGCGGCTGTACCTTGAGCGCCTGGGCAATCTCTTGCTGAACGGCTTGCATGGGTTACTCCTTGCTAGGGACTTTGAATACGTGACGCAGGTAGGCGACGAAGTTCTCGTCGCGGCATTGGGTCTTGGCGGCTTCGTCGGAAATCTTCGCCACTGGCGAGCCGTTGCAGTCGGTCATTTTAAGCACGATGCTCATCGGCGCCACACCCGGAATGTCACAGGTCAGGTTGGTGCCGATGCCGAAGCTGACATTGATGCGACCGCGCAGTGCGCGGAAGATCTGCAGGGTGCGCGGCAGGTCCAGGCCATCGGAGAACACCAGGGTCTTGGTCATCGGATCGATCCCCAGCTTGCGGTAGTGCGCGATGGCCTTTTCCGCCCAGGCCACCGGCTCGCCGGAATCGTGGCGCAGGCCGTCGAAGAGCTTGGCGAAGTACAGGTCGAAGTCGCCGAGGAATGCATCCATGGTGATGCAGTCGGTCAGGGCGATGCCGAGCAGCCCGCGGTACTCGCGCACCCAGCAGTCCAGCGCGGCGATCTGGCTGTCGATCAGCCTCGGGCCGAGTTGCTGGTGGGCCATGATCCATTCGTGGGCCATGGTGCCAAGCGGCTTGATATCCAGTTTCCATGCCAGGTCGACGTTACTGGTGCCGACGAAGCGTGCCGGGAAGTCATCGCGCATCACCCGCACCACTTCTTCCTGCACGCGGCTCGAGAAGCGTCGGCGGGTGCCGAAGTCGGCGACCTGCAGGGCGCCCAGCTCCTCTTCGCTGGCATTGGCGCGCAACCAGTCGAACTTGCGATGGAGCTGGTCGCGCGCAGCGTTCAGGCGCATCTGCGGATGCAGGTGGCGATTGCGCACTTCACTGATGATCGCCAGCAGCGGCACCTCGAACAGGATCACGTGCAGCCACGGGCCGCGCAGGCGCAGGAACAGCTGGTCGTGCTCGATGCCGATGCGCAGGTAGCGCAGGTTGAAGCGGAACAGGCCGAGAAAGCGCAGGAAGTCGGGCTTGAGGAAGCTGATGCGCTCGAGGAAGGTCAGTTGGCCGTCGTCGAGGGTGAGGTCGGCCAGCCGTTCGATCTGCCGGCGGATTTCGCCCAGATAGGGGCGCAGGTCTTCGCCATTGCGGCAGCGGAATTCCCATTCCACGTCGGCGTCCGGGTAGTTGTGCAGGACGCCCTGCATCATGGTGAGCTTGTAGAAGTCGGTGTCGAGCAGGTTATGCACGATGCGCTCGGCGAATGCGCTCTCGCTCATTGAATGGCTCCAGGGCGGCGATTGGTGCCTATTGTGCCAGCTTCCAGAGGGGGTCAGGGATTTGTGGTGGCCCCTTTGCGGGGAAACACCGCCTGACTGCGCAAGGCCATCATCGATAAACCACCATTCCCCGTCACAGCGTCTAGCCTTGAAACAGTGCCTGCCTGTAGCAGTCGCGCACCAGCGGTGTGCACTTCGGTGACGTCATGCTGTTACAGGATGGTTGCACGTAAACACTTGCGAGGGTTGCAATGATGGCACCTTGCGGTTGCTCCTTTGTTTTGCGTTCAGTGGCGCCTTCCCTGTGGCAGACGGTTGCACGCTCAATAAAGAAACGACCGCCGGAGGTCTGCAGTGGCCCAGCGGAGTGTGTTTTCCCGGAAGACAAAACCGATGGCACGGCCCTTGCTCAGAGCACAGGGTTGATGAAGTTGTAGTGCCAACTAAAAAAACTCTAGGAGCACCACCTCATGTCGCAGACGTTTTACAAGAAAGGTTTCCTGGCACTGGCCGTGGCTACGGCACTGGGTGTTTCTTCGTATGTACAGGCCGACGTAAAGATCGGCGTAGCGGGCCCGATGACCGGCGCCAACGCAGCGTTTGGCGAGCAATACATGAAGGGCGCCCAGGCGGCAGCCGATGTGGTCAACAAGGCCGGCGGCATCAACGGCGAGAAGATCGTCCTGGTCAAGGGCGATGACGCCTGCGAGCCGAAGCAGGCCGTGGCCGTGGCCAACCGCCTGGTCGATCAGGACAAGGTGATCGGCGTGGTCGGACACTTCTGCTCCTCCAACACCATTCCCGCCTCCGAGGTGTACGACGAAGCGGGCGTCATCGCGATCACCCCGGGCTCGACCAACCCGCAGGTCACCGAGCGCGGCCTGTCGGCCATGTTCCGCATGTGCGGACGTGACGACCAACAGGGCATCGTTGCCGGCGACTACATCGTCGATGTGCTCAAGGGCAAGAAGGTCGCGGTCCTGCACGACAAGGACACCTATGGCCAGGGCCTGGCCGATGCGACCAAGGCGCAGCTCGAGAAGCGCGGCGTCAAGCCTGTGCTGTACGAAGGCCTGACCCGTGGCGAGAAGGACTTCAGCGCCGTGGTCACCAAGATCCGCTCCACCGGTGCCGACGTCGTCTACTTCGGCGGCCTGCACCCGGAAGCCGGTCCGCTGGTGCGCCAACTGCGCGAGCAGGGCCTGAAGGACGTCAAGTTCATGTCCGACGACGGTATCGTCACCGACGAACTGGTGGCCACCGCAGGCGGTGCGCAATACACCGACGGCGTGTACATGACCTTTGGTGCCGACCCGCGCCTGCTGCCGGACAGCAAGGCGGTGGTCGAGGAGTTCCGTAAGGCCGGCACCGAGCCTGAAGGCTACACCCTGTACGCTTACGCCTCGATCCAGGCGCTGGCCGCCGCGTTCAACGGCGCCAAGTCGAACAAGGGCGAAGACGCCGCCAAGTGGCTCAAGGCCAATCCGGTCAAGACCGTCATGGGCGAGAAGAAGTGGGACAGCAAGGGCGACCTGACCGTCTCCGACTACGTGGTCTACCAGTGGGATGCCAACGGCAAGTACCACCAGCTGGAAAAACAAAAATAACAACGGCTCGCGGCCCGGGCGCGTTGGCGCACCGGGCCCAGCCCCGCGGTATTTGTACTTTATCCGTAGATCTGCACAGTCCTGCGCGGCGAGGGACGCTCTGCCCTTGCCCTCGCCGTGGTCGGCGCTCGTGCAATCTCAACAGGTGAGATTGCGTTATGGATGGTATTTTCCTGCAGCAACTGATCAATGGGCTGACCCTCGGGTCTGTCTATGGTCTGATCGCCATCGGCTACACAATGGTCTATGGCATCATCGGCATGATCAACTTCGCGCACGGCGAGGTGTATATGATCTCCGCGTATCTCGCGGCGATCAGCCTGGCATTGCTGGCCTACTTCGGTATCGAATCCTTCCCGCTGCTGATGCTTGGCACGCTGTTGTTCACCATTGTCGTCACCGGTGTCTATGGCTTCACCATCGAGCGCATCGCCTACAAGCCACTGCGCAACTCCACCCGCCTGGCTCCGCTGATCAGCGCCATCGGTATCTCGCTGATCCTGCAGAACTACGCGCAACTCAGCCAGGGGGCGCGCCAGCAAGGCGTACCGACCCTGCTCGAAGGTGCCTGGCGCGTCGATATCGGCACCGGCTTCGTCCAGCTCACCTACACCAAGATCTTCATCCTGGTTGCCGCCTTCGTCGGCATGGGCCTGCTCACCTATGTCATCAAGTACACCAAGCTCGGGCGCATGTGCCGCGCCACCCAGCAGGACCGCAAGATGGCGTCGATCCTCGGGATCAACACCGACCGGGTGATCTCCTATGTGTTCGTCATCGGTGCGGTGATGGCAGCGCTGGCGGGTGTGCTGATCACCATGAACTACGGCACCTTCGACTTCTATGCGGGCTTCATCATCGGCATCAAGGCATTCACTGCCGCGGTACTCGGGGGCATCGGCTCGCTACCGGGCGCCATGCTCGGCGGGATCATCCTGGGCATTTCCGAGTCGCTGTTCTCTGGCCTGGTCAACTCCGACTACAAGGACGTATTCAGCTTCTCGCTGTTGGTGATAATCCTCATCTTCCGTCCACAAGGCCTGCTCGGTCGCCCGCTCGT
Source organism: Pseudomonas sp. NBRC 111143 (assembly GCF_001320965.1). Taxonomy (NCBI): domain Bacteria; kingdom Pseudomonadati; phylum Pseudomonadota; class Gammaproteobacteria; order Pseudomonadales; family Pseudomonadaceae; genus Pseudomonas; species Pseudomonas sp. NBRC 111143. Next base: position 12,636 of record NZ_BCBT01000049.1, read on the forward strand.
GGCTAAGGTGTGATCATGTCCGTTGCCAATACTGCCTCCACTTCCCCAAGCAAGGGTTTCGACATCAAGCGCAGCCTGATCGAGACCCTCGTCGCCGGCCTGCTGGCGCTCATCGTTTTCGGACCTGTCGTCGGCGTGGTGCTCGACGGCTACAGCTTCAATGCAGAACCCCGGCGCGTGGCCTGGCTGGTCGGCGGGGTGATGATCGGTCGCTTCGTGCTCAGCCTGTTCCTGCAGACAACCACCGGCCAACGCCTGCTGCAAGGTTTCGACAGCGGCGGCTCAGGCGTGCACGTGCTGGCACCCGACTACAAGTCGCGCCTGCGCTACATCATCCCGGCGCTGATCGTCATCGCCATCGTCTTCCCGATCTTTGCCAACAAGTACTTGCTGACCGTGGTCATTCTCGGGTTGATCTATGTGCTGCTGGGCCTGGGCCTGAACATCGTGGTCGGCCTGGCCGGGTTGCTCGACCTGGGTTACGTGGCGTTCTACGCCATTGGCGCCTATGGCCTGGCGCTGGGCTACCAGTACCTGGGGCTGGGCTTCTGGAGCGTGCTGCCGCTGGCGGCCATCGCTGCGGCACTGGCCGGATGCATACTGGGCTTCCCGGTGTTGCGCATGCATGGCGACTACCTGGCGATCGTGACCCTGGGCTTCGGTGAGATCATCCGCCTGGTGCTGAACAACTGGCTGTCGTTCACTGGTGGCCCGAACGGCATGCCGGCGCCGTCGCCGACCTTCTTCGGGCTGGAGTTCGGCCGTCGGGCGAAGGATGGCGGGGTGCCGTTCCACGAGTTCTTCGGTATCGAATACAACGCTAACTACAAGTTCCTGTTCATCTACATCGTGCTTTTCCTGGTGGTATTGGCGGTGCTCTACATCAAGCACCGGCTGACGCGCATGCCGGTCGGCCGCGCTTGGGAGGCGCTGCGAGAAGACGAGATCGCCTGCCGTTCGATGGGCCTGAACCACGTGCTGGTCAAGCTTTCGGCCTTCACCCTTGGCGCGTCTACTGCCGGGCTTGCCGGGGTGTTCTTCGCCACCTACCAGGGCTTCGTCAACCCGTCCTCGTTCACCTTCTTTGAGTCGGCGTTGATCCTGGCCATCGTCGTGCTGGGCGGGATGGGCTCGACCGTGGGCGTGGTGATCGCCGCCTTCGTGCTGACCGTGGCGCCGGAGCTGCTGCGCAGCTTCTCCGAGTACCGCGTGCTGCTGTTCGGTGTGCTGATGGTGCTGATGATGATCTGGCGACCGCGAGGGCTGATTCGCATCAGCCGCACTGGCGTGGTCCCACGTAAAGGAGTGGCGCCATGAGCGACGAAATCATTCTCTCGGTCGACAACCTGATGATGCAGTTCGGCGGCATCAAGGCGCTCAGCGACGTCAGCCTGAAGGTCAAGCGCAACCAGATCTTCGCCCTGATCGGCCCCAACGGCGCGGGCAAAACCACGGTGTTCAACTGCCTGACCGGCTTCTACAAGGCCAGCGGTGGGCGTATCGAGCTGAACGTGCGTGGCAGCCACACCAACGTCATCCAACTGCTGGGCGAACGCTTCGAGGCGACGGATTTCGTTTCGCCGACACGCTTCGCCAATCGTCTGTACTACAAGATGTTCGGTGGTACCCATCTGGTGAACCGCGCGGGCCTTGCGCGCACCTTCCAGAACATTCGCCTGTTCAAGGAAATGTCGGTGGTGGAAAACCTGCTGGTGGCCCAGCACATGTGGGTCAACCGCAACCTGCTGGCCGGGGTGCTCAACACCAAGGGGTATCGCCAGGCCGAAAGCGACGCGCTGGATCACGCGTTCTACTGGTTGGAGGTGGTCGATCTGGTCGATTGCGCCAACCGCCTGGCTGGCGAGTTGTCGTACGGTCAGCAGCGTCGGCTGGAGATCGCCCGGGCCATGTGCACGCGGCCGAAGATCATCTGCCTGGACGAGCCGGCCGCCGGTCTCAACCCGCAGGAGACCGAGGCGCTGAGCCGCATGATCCGTGTGCTGCGCGACGAACACGACATCACCGTGGTGCTGATCGAGCACGACATGGGCATGGTCATGAGCATTTCCGATCACATCGTCGTGCTCGACCACGGCAATGTGATCGCCGAAGGCGCCCCGCAGGACATCCGCAACAACCCGACGGTGATCGCCGCCTACCTGGGTGCCGACGAAGAGGAACTGATATGAGTGCACCCATTCTCGAGCTCAAGGACCTGGATGTGTTCTACGGGCCGATCCAGGCGCTGAAGAAGGTCTCGATGCATATCGAGGAGGGCGAGACGGTCAGCCTGATCGGTGCCAACGGCGCGGGCAAGTCCACGCTGCTGATGTCGATCTTCGGCCAACCGCGGGCAGCTTCCGGGCAGATCCTCTACCGTGGCACCGACATTACCCGCAAGTCGTCGCACTACATCGCCTCCAACGGCATCGCCCAGTCACCGGAAGGGCGGCGGGTGTTCCCCGACATGACCGTCGAGGAGAACCTGATGATGGGCACGATCCCCATCGGCGACAAGCATGCCGACGAAGACATGCAGCGCATGTACGAGCTGTTCCCGCGACTCAAGGAGCGACGCAACCAGCGGGCCATGACCATGTCTGGCGGCGAGCAACAGATGCTGGCCATCGCCCGCGCCTTGATGAGCCGGCCCAAGCTGCTGTTGCTGGACGAGCCGTCGCTGGGGTTGGCGCCGATCGTGGTCAAGCAGATCTTCTCGACCCTGCGCGAGCTGGCCAAGACCGGCATGACCATTTTCCTGGTCGAGCAGAACGCCAACCATGCGCTGAAACTGTCGGACCGGGCCTATGTGATGGTCAACGGGCAGATCCGCATGACCGGGACCGGGCAGGAGTTGCTGGTCAACGAAGAGGTGCGTAGCGCCTATCTGGGTGGGCATTGAGGTGTGGCAGGGGCTGCTTTGCGGCCCCGGTCGCCAATGTGGACAACTTGTCGCACATCCCGCTTGAACCACCGTAGATTCCCTGCATAACCCCTTGTTTCCACAGGCTCGATGTTTTCCACGATTAATGTGGAACCGCCTGTGGAAAACATGGTGGCATGTCGCTGAAACCCACGTATCCAAAGGCCTGCATGGCGTTGGTCAATATTTGATCAGTCACGCTTTGTGCACTATTGCGTCGCGCTTTTGCCCATGAATCGCGGCTCGAAGTCGCTGTTGCCTTTCTGTGGATAAGTCTGTGCGCAACCCTTGGACAGACTGCTGGACACGGCATGGTTGAAAGCGTTGCGCCATCACCTGAGCGTTCTGAAAGAGTTTATCCAGGTCAAAGGGTTCCCTTTGACCGACGAGTTGCCCCCAATCCATGGGGAAAGCCTTGTGGATAAGATGCGTATAGCCTGCACCAGCCCTTGTGCTGCAAGGCTTTCGAGGCGTTGCCTGTTTTTTGACCAGTACCGAAAACGGCTTGCTGCCAGCGTGCGCCGCGGGCATGCTGCAAGGCCTGCGACGACCCCTACAGCGAAGGAGAACAGCATGACGTCCACCGTATTCATCACAGGTGCCACTTCCGGTTTCGGTGAAGCCACTGCCCGTCGTTTCGCCGACGCTGGCTGGAAGCTGGTGCTTACCGGTCGCCGCAAGGAGCGCCTGGATGCCCTGTGCGCCGAGCTGTCGGCCAAGACCGAGGTGCTCGGCCTGGTGGTCGATGTGCGCGACCGCAAGGCGATGGAGGCGGCCATTGCCAGCCTGCCGCCGGCCTTCGACAAGCTGCAGGGCCTGGTCAACAACGCAGGGCTGGCCCTGGGCGCCGACCCGGCACCGCAGTGCGACCTGGACGACTGGGAAACCATGGTCGATACCAACATCAAGGGCCTGATGTACACCACCCGCCTGCTGTTGCCGCGCCTGATCGCCCATGGCCGTGGCGCAAGCATCCTCAATGTGGGTTCGGTGGCGGGTAACTATCCCTATCCGGGCAGCCATGTGTATGGCGGCACCAAGGCCTTTGTCGGGCAGTTCTCCCTGAGCCTGCGCTGCGACCTGCGCGGCACCGGCGTACGGGTGACCAACATCGAGCCGGGCCTGTGCGAAAGCGAGTTCTCGCTGGTGCGCTTCGGTGGCGACCAGTCGCGCTACGACGCTACCTACGCGGGCGCCGAGCCGATCCAGCCGCAGGACATCGCTGACACTATCTTCTGGGTGCTCAACCAGCCGGCGCACATCAACATCAACAACCTTGAGCTGATGCCGGTAAGTCAGGACTGGGCTGGGTTCTCGATCGACCGTTCGGCCAAGGGCTGAGAACGGTTCCACGCCAGCCATTGCAGGAGCGGTGGTTCGGCGCCCCTACATCAATCAGAGCAGGCGTTGCAGGCCTTCGAGGCAGGTGGCCAGGTGGTAGGGCGTGGTGGACGGCATGTCGTGTCGGCTGACTGCGCCCTGGCCGTCGCGGCATTCGTGCCAGCCGCCGGCATGCAGGAAGTTGTCTTTGAGGGCTTTGAGCTGGGTCATCAGCTTCGCCTCGTTGCCTGGCTTCAATGCCAGCGCCCGCAGATATTCGGCCTGGGCCCAGATCCGCTGGGTCGCATCGATCACCTTGCCTTCGACATCCAGCGAAGCGAGCACCGCCGCGTCCTTCACGCCGCAGCGCTCGGCGTACTCGAATGCCCGGCTGATCGATGCATGCAGCGGTGTGCCGCGCAGCAGTGGCGAGGTGTCGAGCAGGTAGAACCATTCGAACTGATGCCCAGGCTCGAACCAGTTATCCACAGCACCGCGGGGTTTCTCCAGCATCACGCCGTGGGCCGGATCGATGAACTGCGCCTGCAGGGCTGTGCATAACTGCACCAGGGCCGCTTGCGCGGCATCGTCCTGGCGCACGGCCAGGGTCTGGAGGAAGGCTTCGGCCAGGTGCATCTGCGGGTTCTGCAGCGGGCCGCTGCCAAGATCGGACCAGTCTTCGCCGAGCACGGCTTCGTAAAGGCCATCATTCCGGGCGAACTGCTCCTCGATGATTTCCAGGGCAGCGTTCAGCGCCGACTCGACCAGCCCTTCGCGGACCTTGCCCCAGTAGTGGGCGCAGGCGAAGACGATGAACGCGTGGGTGTAGAGGTCCTTGCGTCGGTCCAGTGGCTTGCCGTCGGCATCGATGCTGTAGAACCAGCCGCCGTGCTCGGCATCGTGAAAATGCCGTTGCAGCGAGCGGAACAGGGCGGCGGCGCGCTCGGCGGCACCGGGTTGCTCGATGCGGCTGCTGAACAGGTACAGCTGGCGTGCGCAGGCCATGGCGCGGTAGCGCTGCACCGGCAGGGGGTGGTGTTCGGCGTCGAGGGCTTCGAAGGGCAGGGCCATGTCGGCGTTCCAACCGGGACCTTGCCACAAGGGCACGATGCGCTTGGCGAAATGTTCGCGCACAGAAGCCAGGCAGGTACTCAGCTCGGATGGGGTAGGGCGGGGGTTGGACATGAAGGCGCTCGTCGCAATCGGGCAGGGCGCCATGGTAGCAGAACTGGGGGTGGGGTTGATTGTGCCGACCGCTTCGCGGGCTTCAGCCCGGATTCCCCAACCCCTGCCAATGCCGCGCCCCGACGAAAATGAAGCGCAGTTGCTGGGTGATCTTGTCCTGCGCGGTCAGCGCCTGCGGGCAAGCCGGATCAGGGCTGTCGATCAGCTCTGGCAGGGTGGCGAACACGGTCTTGACCACCAGGTCGGCCATCACCCCGAGGGCGGCGCTGTCCAGATGCTGCCAGCGGGTCATGCGTGCAAGGTCGGTGGCCAGGTCAGAGCTGATATCCCGGCGCAGCCGGGCGATGGCCTGGCGCACGGGCTGCGAGCCGCCGTACTGTTCGCGGGCGAGGAACAGGAACTGGGCGCGGTGTGCCGCCACCACATCAAGGAAGATACGTACGGAGGCGTCGGTGATGCCACCGAGTTCGAATTCGTTGTGGCGCACCAGGCGAATGGTCTGGCGGAAGGTGGCATCGACCTCGGCGACCAGCGCCAGGCCCAGGGCATCCATATCGGGGAAATGCCGGTAGAAACCGGTGGGGACGATGCCGGCCGCCTTGGCCACTTCGCGCAGACTGATGCTGCCGAAGCCCCGGCCACTCTCCATGAGCTGGCAGGCGGCGTCGAGCAAGGCCTGGCGGGTCTGTTGCTTCTGTTCGGCACGCGGCAGCATGGGGCTCTGGATTCTGTGACTGTACGGCTTGGCACTCTAGATAAAAAAACGAAGCCCGGTCAATGGACCGGGCTTTGGAGGGGAGCAAGCGCTGTATGTCGAGTTGTCGTTATCAGCCATGGGCATCAGCTCACGCGGCGGATTTCGACCAGACGATCAGAGCCACCTTCGGCTACGCGGTTGTTGCGTTCGATCAGACGGTCCGAGCCACCTTCGGCAACGCGGTTGTTACGTTCGATCAGACGGTCCGAGCCACCTTCGGCAACGCGGTTGTTGCGTTCGATCAGGCGATCCGAGCCACCTTCGGCTACGCGGTTGTTGCGTTCGATCAGACGGTCCGAGCCACCTTCGGCTACGCGGTTGTTACGTTCGATCAGACGGTCCGAGCCACCTTCGGCAACGCGGTTATTACGTTCGATCAGACGGTCCGAGCCACCTTCGGCAACGCGGTTGTTGCGTTGGATCAGACGATCAGAACCACCTTCGGCAACCGTCTTCAGGGGCTGGGAAATCACTGCCGAGCTGGAACGGGCTTCGGCACTCAGGTGTTGGTCGGCAGCCGGCAAGGCGAAGGCGTTGGCGGCCAGGATGGAAAGACTCAGGCTCAGCAGCAGTTGGCGTTTCATGATTCGGTGCTCCTCGTGGGACGCTGGAAAGTGGGTACGAGGGCAATGCTACGCTTGGTAACTCAAGAAAAAAGTTCATATGGCTAATGGTAACAATCGACGCAAATGATGGTTGGTCGGAAAGGCTCTGGATCAATTATTTCGGGGTGATTGGTGGCTACGTGCTACCGCGTTTTGCCGGTAACATCCATGTCGATTCCATCCGCAAAGCTGAGGAATGGGTCAGAAAAAACTTCGCTATCATTGCCGTCGTCGATAAAACCCCTCGGGCTTTCATCAGTCCGAAGTAGGGAATGCCTTTGCCGCACCGCTTCAAGTCTTGCAGTCAGGAGAGCCCCGCAATGACGCGCCCCGCCAGAATCTTCACCTGGATCCTCGCCAGCCTCGCGGCCTTGCTGGCGATACTGGTGGTGGTGATTGCCACCTTCGACTGGAACCGTATCAAGCCGCTGCTCAACGAGAAGGTTTCCGAAGCGCTGCACCGCCCGTTCGCCATCAATGGCAACCTCGCCGTGCACTGGCAGCGCGAGCCCGATGAGGGCGGCTGGCGCGCCTGGGTGCCTTGGCCGCGCTTCGTGGCCGAAGACCTGACCCTGGGCAATCCCGACTGGCTCAAGGAGCCGCAGATGGTCGGCCTGGAACGTGTCGAGTTTCGCCTGTCGCCGCTGCCGCTGTTGTTCCAGCAGATCTCGATCCCCCGAATCGACCTTACTCATCCCACCGCCAGCCTCACGCGCCTGGCTGACGGCCGCGCCAACTGGACTTTCGATTTCGGGCCCAAGGACGAGAACGCCGAACCTTCCAGGTGGGTGCTCGATATCGGGGCGATCGGATTCGACCAGGGTAATGTGCGCTTCGACGACCAGACCCTGAAGACCGACATGAAGGTGCAGATCGACCCGCTGGGCAAGCCGATCCCGTTCAGCGAGATCGTCGGCAAGGCCAGCGCGGAAAAAGCCGGTGGCGCGCAGGATTACGCGTTCGGGCTCAAGGCCGAAGGCCGCTACAAGGGCCAGGCAGTGTCCGCGACCGGCAAGATCGGCGGCCTGCTGGCACTGCAGGACGCCAGGCAGCCATTCCCGCTGCAGGTCGATGCACGCGTAGGTGACACCCGCGCAGCCGTCGCCGGCACCCTGACCGACCCACGCAACCTCGGCGCTCTGGACCTGCGCCTGAAGCTTTCCGGCAGCAGCCTGGGCAACCTCTACCCGCTGACCGGTGTGACCCTGCCCGATACCCCGGCGTACTCCACCGACGGCCACCTCAGCGCCAACCTGCATGATCCGCAGGGCGCGCGTTTCCGCTACGAAGGCTTCAACGGCAAGATCGGTGACAGCGACATCCATGGCGACCTGGCCTTCGTCGCCAGCCAGCCACGCCCCAAGCTCTCCGGCAACCTGGTCTCCAATCAATTGCTGTTCAAGGACCTGGCGCCACTGATCGGCGCCGATTCCAATGCCGAGCAGAAAGCCCGTGGTGGTGCCAGCAAGCAGCCGACCGGCAAGGTGCTGCCGGTAGAGGAGTTCCGCACCGACCGCTGGCGGGCGATGGATGCCGACGTGACGTTCGCTGGCAAGCGCATCGTGCATAGCGAGCAGTTGCCGTTCAAGGATCTGTCTGCCCATGTGGTGCTCGAGGACGGTCTGCTGCGTATGGTCCCGCTGCGCTTTGGCGTGGCCGGCGGCAACCTCGATGCCAATATTCGCCTCGATGGCCGCTCGGTGCCGATGCAGGGCCGGGCACGCCTGACTGCCCGCGGCTTCAAGCTCAAGGAGCTGTTCCCCACCTTTGCGCCGATGCAGACCAGCTTCGGCGAGCTGAACGGCGACGCCGACCTGAGCGGTCGCGGCAACTCTGTGGCGGCGTTGCTGGGCACCTCCAACGGCGACCTGCGCCTGCTGATCAATGATGGTGCGATCAGCCGCAGCCTGATGGAGATCGCCGGGCTCAACGTCGGCAACTACGTGGTCGACAAGCTGTTTGGCGACGAGGATGTGAAGATCAACTGCGCGGCGGCCGACGTCGGTATCAAGGATGGCCTGGCGACCACGCGGCTGTTCGTGTTCGACACCGAGAACGCGATCATCTACATCGATGGCACGGCGAATTTCGCCAGCGAGCAACTGGACCTGAAGGTCACTCCGGAATCCAAGGGGCTGCGCCTGTTCTCGCTGCGCTCACCGCTGTATGTGCGTGGGCCGTTCGCCAAGCCCAGTGCTGGCGTGCAGGCGGTGCCGCTGGCCTTGCGTGGCGCAGGGATGGTAGCGCTGGGTGTGGCCATCGGGCCGGCTGCCGGGTTGCTGGCGCTGATCGCCCCGAGTGGTGATGTGCCCAACCAGTGCACGCCGCTGCTGGAGCGGATGAAGGCCGGCAAGGCGCCTGCGGCGGTGAAGCCGAAGAAGTAGAGGGAGCGGCACGGGCTACGCCCATGATCGCGGGACCAGCCCGCAGGTTCACCGCTGTCAGGGGCAGCAGTGAACCTGTGGGAGCGACGGTTCGGCGCCCCGACTGGTCCCGCGATAGTGCCGGCCCAGCCAAATAAACCGGCTACAGCCCCAGCGCCGTCAGGAAAGCATCGACCTGCCGCTCGAACGCCGGCCGCTCATACTCCACCAACGCCATGCGCCACAGCCCCTTGAGGTAGGTGGCGATGATCGCTGCATTCAATTGCGGGTCCAGGCTCGCCGGCAACTCCCCGCGCTCGCGGTCCTCGGCCAGGCGCCCGGCGAACATCGCTTTCAAGTCCGCCAGCGCCTGCTCGGCGCGTAACCTCAGCTCGTCGTCGACCAGCACTTCCTCGGTCTCCATCGCCGCCAGCAGGCACAGGCGCGAGGGTGTTTGTGGGTTGTCGAGGCTGTCGAGCACATCGGCGAAGAACGCACGGATGCCCAGGGCCGCAGTCGGTGCGGCCAACAGAGCCTGTTCGCGCTTGCCGACCACCTCTTCGTTGTAGCGCTCGACGCAGGCCAGGTAGAGCTGCTTCTTGCTCTTGAGGGTGTTGTAGAACGAGCCCTCGCCGATGCCCATGACCTTGAGCAGATCGCGCAGGCCGGTGGCGGCGTAGCCGTTTTTCCAGAACAGGTCCGTGGCGCTGGCCAGGGCTTGCTGATAGTCGAATGAGATTTTTCGTGTCATGGGCGGCACTCTATCGCATTTGTAGCAGTCGTTAAAGTTTTTCGTTGACAGTGTTCGGAGGTGCGACTTAGTGTTTGTAGTGACCGCTACAGGTTCGTTTTCATCCGGAGTTGAACATGTCCACGCTTTCCACCCTTGAGCCATTCAAGGTCGATATCCCGCAGGCTGCAATCGACGACCTGCACCAGCGCCTGCGCGCCATCCGCTGGCCCGACCCGGAACTGGTCGCCGACTGGTCCCAGGGCGTGCCCCTGGAGGCTGCCAAGGGCTTGATCGACCATTGGCTCAACCACTATGACTGGCGCCAGTTCGAGGCTCGCATCAACCGCTTCGAGCAGTTCCACACACAGATCGACGGCGTCGCTGTTCACTTCATCCATGCGCGCTCGCCGCATCCCCAGGCGATGCCGATCCTGCTCACCCATGGCTGGCCGGGTTCGGTGGTGGAGTTTCTCGACGTCATCGAGCGCCTTACCGACCCGACCCGCTTCGGCGGCCGTGCCGAAGACGCCTTCCACGTCGTGGTGCCGTCGATTCCCGGCTATGGCTTCTCGGAAAAGCCCACCGAGCAGGGCTGGAATCCACAGCGGATTGCCCGTGCCTGGGCCGTGCTGATGACCGAGAGGCTCGGGTACCCGCGCTGGGTCGCCCAAGGCGGTGATTGGGGTTCGGCGATCACCCACGCACTGGCCAGTCAGCAGCCGGCGGGCTTGCTCGCCGCCCATGTGAACCTGTTGCTGGTGGTGCCCGAGCACGCACCGGAGCATCCCACCGAGGCCGAGCTGCGGGCGCTGAGTGACGTGGATCATTACCTGGACCAGATGTCCGGCTATGCCGACCAGATGAACACCCGGCCGCAGACCATCGGCTATGCACTGAACGACTCGCCGCTGGCGCTGGCCATGTGGATGTACGAGAAATTCTGGGAGTGGACCGATAACAAGGGGCGCCCGGAAGATGCCCTGAGCCGCGACCAGATGCTCGATGACATCTCGCTGTACTGGTTCACCGGCACCGGTACGTCCAGCGCCCGCTTGTACTGGGAGGGTGTGGGCAGCACCATTCGCGACCGCAGTTTCTTCTCGGCGGTGCGTGCGTCTTCAGAGCGCATCCAGTTGCCGATGGGGGCCACGGTGTTCCCCGCCGAGACCTTCCAGCCGCCGCGCAAGTGGGCCGAGCAAGCCTACGCTGAACTGTTCTACTGGAATGAAGCCGAGCACGGCGGGCACTTCGCGGCGTTCGAGCAGCCGCAGATCTTTGCCCGGGAGATGTGGCGGGCCTTTGCGCGGTTCCGCTGAGAGGGTTGAGCGGGCTTGTCGCGGTGCCGGGCACCGCGACGGCCTCTTCGCGGGCAAGCCCGCTCCTACAGCCCTTGCAGCAGGTCCGACATATCGTCTGCGTGCTCTTCCTCCTGGGCCAGGATGTCTTCGAAGATGCGACGGGTGGTCGGGTCCTTGTCACCGATGTACTGGATGATCTCGCGGTAGCTGTCGATGGCGATACGCTCGGCAACCAGGTCTTCGAGCACCATCTCCTTGAGATTGCTGCCGGCCACGTACTGCGCGTGGGAGTTCTTGCTCAGGTTGTCCGGGTTGAAGTCCGGCTCGCCGCCCAGCTGGACGATACGCTCGGCCAGCTTGTCGGCGTGTTCGGATTCCTGGTTCGCGTGCTCGAGGAACTCCTCGGCAGCGACGCTGGCCTTGATACCGCTGGCCATGAAGTAGTGGCGCTTGTAGCGCAGGGTGCAGACCAGCTCGGTGGCCAGAGACTCGTTGAGCAGGCGGATGATGGTCTCGCGGTCGGCGTTGTAGCCTTCGGTGACGGCGCCTTGCTCTACATGCTGGCGTGCGCGCTGGCGCAAAGTGTCGATATCGGTCAGTTCAACGTTGCTCATGATTCTCTCCATACAGATCAGGGGGTAAGTGGGCGGGAGGGCTTACTGGCCGGGTAAGGCCTTGCGGTCCTCTTCTCGCTGTTTGCAGGTCTTGAATCCCTTGGCGTCGACATGCCCGCTGGCGTCGAAGCGCACGTAGTAGGGCTGTTGCTTGCCATCCTTGTAGAGGATGTAGTCGTTGCAGATCCCGCCGTTGGGCAGGTCGCTCATGTTCGATGGGCTGCCGCTGATGGCGATGACCTTTTGCGTGGTCATGCCGTGCTCGACCTGCTTGACCAGCGGCTCGTCGCGGTAGGTGACGTAGTCCGCCGGGTTTTCCGGACGGCTGCCGCAGGCCGCGAGGGTCGTGCTTGCGACAAGAATGGCCAGGATCGCTTTGTTCATGGTTCCGCTCCTTGCAGAAAGGTCCGTTGCGGGTGGCTGTCAAGGTTGGAACCGCACGGCGCGTCAAGAGTTCGATTCATCAGGCGAAGCGGCGACTACCCTGAGAAGGGCAGGGTTCAGGGAGAGGAACGGCAGATGACAAACGAACTGGCCACACGCTACCCACTGGTGCTGGTACCGGGCATGCTCGGCTTCGTGCGCTTGCTGCTCTACCCCTACTGGTTTGGCATCGTGCCGGCGTTGCGCCGGGGTGGGGCACAGGTGTTCGCGGTGCAGGTCTCGCCGCTGCATTCCAGCGAGGTGCGTGGCGAGCAGTTACTGTTGATCATCGAAGACATCTGCCAGCGCACCGGGGCAGACAAGGTCAACCTCATCGGCCACAGCCAGGGCGCTTTGAGCGCGCGTTATGCCGCAGCGCGCAGGCCTGGGCGAGTGGCGTCGGTCACCTCTGTTGCCGGTCCCAACCACGGCTCGGAACTGGCTGATCATCTTGAACGCAGCGCCCCCGGCGATTCGCCACGGGGGCGCCTGCTCAAGGCTGCACTGCATGGCCTGGCGCTGCTGCTGGTGTGGCTGGAAACCGGCTGGCGCCGTGATCCGTTGCCGATCGATGTGCACGCCTCGCACCAGTCGCTGACCTGTTCGGGCGTGGCGCTGTTCAACCAGGCTTATCCACAGGGCTTGCCGCAGCACTGGGGCGGCGAGGGCGCTGCCGAGGTCGACGGCGTGCGCTACTACTCCTGGTCCGGCATCCTGCAGCCTGGGCGCACCGACAAGGGTTGGAATCGCTTCGATGGCAGCAACCGCTTCTGCCGGCTGTTCGCCCGCAGTTTCATTCGGGAAAAAGGCCAATGCGATGGCATGGTCGGGCGTTACAGCTCGCACCTGGGCCAGGTGATCGGCGATGATTACCCGCTCGATCACCTGGACATCGTCAACCAGCAGTTCGGTGCCGTGGGCAAGGGCGCCGACCCGGTGCGCCTGTTCACCGAGCACGCTGCCCGACTCAAGGCTGCCGGGCTGTAAGCGCGCGGCGCACGGGAGTGGTCCAGCGTTCGGCGAGGACGACCCCGGCCAGGGTCAGCAGGCCGCCATACAAGTGATAGCTGGCCAACTGTTCGTTCAGGACGCCAGCAGCGATCACGGCAGTCACCACCGGCAACAGGTTGAAGAACAGGGTCGTGCGGGTCGGCCCGAGCCTGTGCACGGCCTGCATCCAGAACTGCGGCGCGATCATCGACGCCAGCACACAGGCATACAGCACCAGGCCGATGTTGTTCGCGGTCAGCCCGGTCTTCTCCGACGCAGGTACATCGGCAGCAGTACCAGGATCGCCATCCAGATCTGCAGATACAGCAGTTGCATCTGTGGCAGGCGCAATTGCCATTTCTTCAACAGCACGCTGTACAGGGCATACGCGAAGGTGGCGACCAGCATCAGCAGGTCACCGCCATTGAGCCCTTGGTGCAGCAGCGCGCCGGGATTGCCGGCGGACACCACCTCCAGCACGCCGAAGAACGACACCAGGGCGCCGAGCGAGGCGCCGTAGGTCAGGCGCTGGCCGAGCCAGGCGATCGACAGGGCCAGCGACATCAGTGGCATCAGCGAAAGGATGATGCCCATGTTGGTGGCGCTGGTGATGCCGGCGGCGAAGTACGCCATGCTCTGGTACATGACCATGCCCAGTACCCCTAGGACGAATAGCTTGCCCAAGAGCGGGCGGATCGCTGTGCGATTGCGCCACACCTGCGGCAGCAGGAAGGGGGTGAACAGCAGGCCTGCGAGCAGCCAGCGGTAGAAGCCGATCTCGGCGGGAAAGATCGCCCCGGCGGACATCTTGGTGACGACGGTGTTGCCGGCCCAGATAAGAATCGCCAGGACGGGGAAGCTGTAGTTCATGAGGCTTTGACTCGTGGGAATTGCTGTTTCGGTGTGACGCTTCTGTGGGGCGGTTCGGCGCTCCGACTTGCCCGCGAAAAGAACACCGCAGATGCCCGCCATTATCCTCTGTCTGTCCACAAGGCTATACTCCCATCCAGACAACTCACCCCGTGAAGCAGACAGCATGTCCGCCAGATACCTCGACCATCCCCGTTTCCCCGAGCTCCCGGCGCCGGTGTACTTTCGCTACGACGAGTTCGGCGCCGATACGGTCAGCGCCCCGCACTTTCATCCGTGGGGCCAGCTCAACTATGCCGCCCACGGCGTCATGCATCTGGATGTCGACGGCCAGCGTTTCATCTCGCCGCCAAACCACGCGGTCTGGGTTCCTCCTGATCATGAGCACGGTTGCTACAACCCGCAGGCCGTCGTCTTCCGCTCGGTCTACCTCGACCGCAGCCTATGCGCCGATCTGCCGGCCCAGCCCTGCAGCCTGGCGATAAGCGACATCCTCAAGGCGATCCTCGGCGACTTTGCCCGTCGCGATCTCAAGATCGCCCAGGACGAACGGGACCAGCGCCTGGTCCAGGTGCTGCTCGACCAACTGCGGCTGGCACCCACGCAAACCTGCTACCTGCCTTTCGCCCGCAGCGACGGCCTGCGTCAGGTGCTCGAGGCGCTGCACGCCGAGCCCGGCGACAACCGACCGCTCGGTGACTGGGCCGCGCAGGTGCATGTCAGCGAGCGTACCCTGGCCCGCCAGTTCATCCGCGAGCTGGGCATGAGCTTTGGCGAGTGGCGCTTGCGCCTGCGCTTTCTGCGCGCCATCGAAGCCCTGGAAAGCGGCACGCCGATCCAGAGCATCGCCTTCGACCTGGGCTACAGCAGTGCCTCGGCGTTCATCGCCATGTTCCAGCGCCAGGCTCGGTGCACGCCTGAGCAATACCGGCGCCGCGTGCGATCAGGGATGTAGGAATTGTTGTCTACACTCAGCTCGACGACCGTGCATCCTGCGCGGGACAAGGAGACCACTCCATGAAGATGCTGCATGTGTCATTGCTGGTACTGGGGATGTCGATCGCTGGGCAAGGATTCGCCGCTACGCCGCAACAGGAAAAGATGAAGACCTGTAACGCCGACGCTACCACTCAGGCCCTCAAGGGCGACGAGCGCAAGGCGTTCATGAGCAACTGCCTGAAAAAAGCCGAGCCTGCCAAGCCGACCACGCCGCAGGAGCGCATGAAGGCCTGTAACGCCGACCCGAAGGCCACGGCGCTCAAGGGCGACGAGCGCAAGGCATTCATGAGCGAATGCCTGAAGAAGAAGTGACCTGCGCCTATGCCTTGCGCCTGAAGGCTGGCAGACTGCGGGTCTTTCCGCTGTCTGCCGCCGAGGCTGTATGACTTTCACTCCCCGCCAGATCACCCTGGCCAGCTGCATCATCGTCGTTGCCGGCCTGCTACTTGCGTTGCCCCTCAAGCTGCTGCCGAGCCTGCTCGCGGGCCTGCTGGTGTTCGAGCTGGTGAACATGCTCACCCCACGCTTGCAGCCACTGATCGCCGGACAACGGGCGCGCTGGCTGGCGGTGGCGCTGCTCGGCACCCTGGTGGTGAGCACGCTGACGCTGTTGATCGCCGGCGCTTTCAGCTTCCTGCTGCACGAAGCCGAAAACCCCGGCGCTTCGCTGGACAAGTTCATGGGCCTGGTGGAGCGCGCCCGGGGGCAGCTGCCGCCGTTCATCGAGGGTTACCTGCCGGCCAGCGCGGCAGAGTTCAAGGTGGCCATCGGCGACTGGATCCGCAGCCACCTGAGCGACCTGCAACTGGTGGGCAAGGGCATGGCACACATGTTCGTGACCCTGCTGATCGGCATGATCCTCGGCGCCATCATCGCCTTGCAGCGGCTGCCCGACCTGTCCCGACGCAAGCCGCTGGCCGCCGCGCTGTTCGAGCGCCTGAGCCTGCTGGTGCAGGCGTTTCGCAATATCGTCTTCGCGCAGATCAAGATCTCGCTGCTCAACACCGCGTTCACCGGCATCTTCCTCGCCGTGGTGCTGCCGCTGTTCGACGTGCACCTGCCGCTGACCAAGACCCTGATCGTACTGACCTTCCTGCTCGGGCTGCTGCCAGTGATCGGCAACCTGATGTCCAACACCCTGATCACCATCGTCGGGCTGTCGTTGTCGATCTGGGTTGCGGCGGCGGCGCTGGGCTACCTGATCGTCATCCACAAGGTCGAGTATTTCCTCAACGCGCGGATCGTCGGTGGGCAGATCCGTGCCAAGTCGTGGGAACTGTTGCTGGCGATGCTGGTGTTCGAAGCGGCGTTCGGCTTGCCGGGGGTGGTGGCAGGGCCGATCTACTATGCCTACCTGAAGAGTGAGCTGAGGCGGATGGAGCTGGTCTGAGGGGTTGTCGCGGGTAAACCCGCTCCCACAGGTCGACCGCTGCCTTCAAGGCATTGGTAATCCTGTGGGAGCGGGTTTACCCGCGAAGAGGCCAGCACAGGCAAAGGATCAGATTGTCCCGTACCGCTTGCGCGCCTCAATGGCCAGACCGCTGCCAATGCTGCCAAAGATATTGCCTTCCACATGCCGCGCATTGGGCAGCATCGCCGCAACGCTGTTGCGCAGCGCCGGAATGCCGCTCGAGCCCCCGGTGAAGAACACCGTATCCACCTGCGCTTCACTGACCCCGGCCTTGGCCAGCAGCTCGCTGACACTGCCACGGACCCGCTGCAACAGGCCGTCGATGGCGTCCTCGAACAGGCCGCGGGTCAGGTCCGCCGCCAGGCCCGGCTCCACCCGGCCCAGGTCGATGCGCCGGCTGTCCTGGTCGGTCAGCTCGATCTTGCTGGCCTCCACTTCCATCGCCAGCCAGTGTCCGGCGCGCTGTTCGATCAGGTTGAACAGGCGGTCGATGCCCAGTGCATCCTCGATGTCGTAGCGCATGCTGCCCAGGGCCAGTTGCGACTTCTGCGAGTACAGGGCGTTGATGGTGTGCCAGGTCGCCAGGTTCAGGTGGTAGCTGGTCGGCATCAGCGCGCCGCTCTTCATGCGGCTGCCATAGCCGAACAGCGGCATCACGCCTTGCAGGCTCAGTTGCTTGTCGAAGTCGGTACCGCCGATGTGCACGCCGCCGGTGGCGAGGATGTCATCCTGGCGCTCATCGACCAGGTGCCGTTCGGGCGACAGGCGGATCAGGGTAAAGTCCGAAGTACCACCGCCGATATCGACGATGAGCACCAGCTCTTCGCGGCTGATGCCCGACTCGTAGTCGAAGGCTGCGGCGATCGGTTCGTACTGGAACGACACGTCCTTGAAGCCGATCTTGCGTGCGACTTCGGCGAGGGTATCCTCGGCCTCCTGGTCGGCCGCCGGGTCCTCGTCGACGAAGAACACCGGGCGGCCCAGCACGACCTGGTCGAAGCTGCGCCCGGCATTGGCCTCGGCGCGCTTCTTCAGTTCGCCGATGAACATGCCCAGCAGGTCCTTGAATGGCAGCGCGCTGCCGAGCACGCTGGTGTCATGCTTGATCAGCTTGGAGCCCAGCAGGCTCTTGAGCGAGCGCATCAGGCGGCCTTCGTAGCCTTCCAGGTACTCGTGCAGGGCCAGACGGCCATACACCGGGCGCCGCTCCTCGATGTTGAAGAACACCACCGACGGCAGGGTGATCTTGCCCTCTTCCAGGGCGATCAGCGATTCGACGCCGGGACGGTGCCAACCCACTGTTGAGTTGGAGGTGCCGAAGTCGATGCCAAGGGCGCGAGCCGGGGATAGGTCAGACATGGGGAGGGGCTTCCGGAGGCCAAACGGCCGCGCAGTTTATGCCAGTGGCCGACAGAATCAAGACCGATCGTCTGCCATATGACAAACCCAAGCGAACCTTGAAAGGCTATGCTTGACCCCAATCTTCAGATGCAACACGAAAATTCCTACTGGTGATCCTTAGATGGACTTCAAAGACTATTACAAGATACTCGGCGTCGAGCCCAGCGCGGACGAGAAGGCGATCAAGGCCGCGTACCGCAAGCTGGCGCGCAAGTATCACCCCGACGTCAGCAAGGAGCGTGACGCCGAGGAGAAATTCAAAGAGGCCAACGAGGCCTACGAAGTGCTGGGCGATGCGCAGAAACGCGCTGAATTCGACGAGATCCGCAAGTACGGCGGCCAGCATGGCCGGCCGTTCCAGGCGCCGCCAGGCTGGGAAAGCCGCGGCGGTGGCGGCGGCTTCGAGAGCGGTGACTTCTCCGACTTCTTCAGCTCGATCTTCGGTGCCCGTGGCGGCAATCCCTTTGGCGGCGCTCGCGGCCAGCAGCGCAGTGCCGGCAGGCGAGGGCAGGACGTGGAACTGGAACTGGCGGTGTTTCTCGAAGAGACCCTGAGCAAGGAGTCCAAGCAGATCAGCTTCCAGGTGCCGCAGACCAACGCTGCCGGGCAGCGCACCGGTTTCACCACCAAGACGCTGAACGTGAAGATCCCGGCCGGAGTGACCGACGGCGAGCGCATTCGCCTCAAGGGCCAGGGCGCGCCGGGTGTCGGCGGTGGTGCCAACGGCGACCTGTTCCTGACCATCCGCATGGCGCCGCACCCGCTGTTCGATGTCGAAGGCCACGACCTGATCATCACCGTGCCGCTGGCTCCCTGGGAGGCAGCGCTGGGCACCAAGGTGGCGGTACCGACCCTGACCGGCAAGATCAACCTGACCATCCGCCCCGACAGCCAGAGCGGCCAGCGCCTGCGGGTCAAGGGCATGGGCCTTGCGAACAAGCAGGGCGAGCGTGGTGATCTCTACGCCCAGCTCAAGGTGGTCATGCCGAGCACCTCCGATGCGACCACTCGCGAACTCTGGACCAAACTCTCCGAGAAGGCCGCGTTCAACCCGAGGACACAATGGAGTAAGTGACCATGAGCAGCACCCTGATCGTTCAACTGGACATGCGAACCTTGTGTCAGGAGGCCGATGTCACGGCCGACTGCGTGATCGAAATCGTCGAGCACGGCATTGTCGAACCCACCGGGCGCACCCCGGAGGACTGGTTATTCGACGATCAGGCGCCGCTGCTGGCCAAGCGTGCGGCAAAGCTGCACCAGGAGCTGGAACTGGAGTGGGAAGGGGTGGCGCTGGCGCTGGAGTTGCTGCAGGAAGTGCAGCAGTTGCGCAGTGAGAACAGCATGTTGAGGCAGCGTTTGGGGCGGTTCACCCAGATGTAGAACTGCGGTGTTCTCAAGCGCCAGCCAGCACCTTGTAGTACAGCGCCGTCGCCCGATACACACCGTCCGGGCCGCAGGCATAGTCCGGGATCTCCCCGGCCTTGTCATACCCCAGTGCCTGGTAGAACCCCTCGGCACCCGACCCTGCCTCGGTGTCCAGGTACAGCATCCCGCGTTTCAGACGTCGGGCATCGGCCTCCAGCGCCGCTATCAACTGTTGCCCCAGCCCACGCCGCCGGGCACGGCTGTGCACCAGCAGCTTCTGCACCTCGGCGCGGTTCAGGCCGTTGGGTTTCAGGCACAGCCCCAACTGCACGCTGGCCAGCACCTCCTGCCCCTGGGCGATCACCCAGAGCAACTGCTCACCGCTGACAAGCCGGCTGCGAACTTCAGCGAAATACGCAAGCGCCTGGGCCTCGTCGATGTCCGCCAGAAACCCCACCGAAGCCCCATTGCGTACCGCATCGAGCAACAGCGCCACGAGGCTGTCGCGGTAGTAGGTCAGGCTCTCGTGGGTGACGCGCTGTAGCTGTGCGGCGTTCATGAATCAGTCCTTTCGAGGTGGTTCGCGGTTGTCGTCCAACGCCAGTTGCATGAACGTCAGGTCGAGCCAGCGACCGAACTTCACCCCGACCTGGGCCATTTGCCCGGTCGTAATGAAACCCAGTCGCTCGTGCAGACGGATCGAGGCCGCGTTGCCGCTCTCGATGGCCGCGACCATCATGTGCTTGCCGCACTGTCGGGCGCGTTCGACCAGCGCCTGCATCAGCAGCGGACCCAGGCCCTTGCCGCGCTGGTCGCCGCGGATGTACACCGAGTGTTCGACCGTGAGGCGAAAACCCTCGAACGGCCGCCAGTCGCCGAACGAGGCGTAGCCCAGTACGCCGGTTGCGTCGACCGCGACCAGGATGGGGTAACCCTGCTCGGCGCGGGCGGCGAACCAGGCCTGGCGGTTGGCCAGGTCGACCGGGGTTTCGTTCCAGATCGCCGTGGTGTTGCGCACGGCGTCGTTGTAGATGTCGAGGATGCCCGCCACGTCGTCGGGTAGGGCATCACGGATCAGGTAGCTCATGGCAGTGTCTTCGCGAAGTCGATGCTGCAGATTAAATGGTTACCAGCCCACGTACACCTTCGGCCTGCATGTTTTCGCCGCGGCCGCGCTGGACGATTTCACCGCGGGCCATGACCAGGTACTGGTCGGCCAGCTCTTCGGCAAAATCGTAGAACTGCTCGACCAGCAGGATGGCCATGTCGCCGCGCTGGGCCAGGCTGCGGATGACCGCGCCGATTTCCTTGATCACCGACGGCTGGATGCCTTCGGTAGGTTCGTCGAGGATCAGCAGGCGCGGGCGGCTGGCCAGGGCGCGACCGATCGCCAGCTGTTGCTGCTGGCCGCCGGAGAGGTCGCCGCCACGGCGTTGCTTCATCTGTTCGAGCACCGGGAACAGCTCGTAGATGAATGCCGGCACCTCCCGCGCCTCGCGGGCGCTGAAGCGCGACAGGCCCATCAGCAGGTTTTCCTCCACGGTCAGGCGCGGGAATATCTCGCGGCCCTGGGGCACGTAGGCGATACCGGCATGCACCCGTTGCTGGGGCTTGAGCGCAGTGATCGGCTTGCCCTCCCACTCGATGCTGCCCTCGCGGGCTGGCACCAGGCCCATCAGGCAGCGCAGCAGGGTGGTCTTGCCCACGCCGTTGCGGCCCAGCAGGCAGGTGACTTCGCCGATCCTGGCTTCGAACGACAGGCCTCGGAGGATGTGGCTGCCGCCATAGTACTGGTGCAGGGTGTCGATCTTGAGCATGTTGGGTTCCTGACAAATCTGTTTGATCTGTACCGGCCCTTTCGCGGGCAAGCCCGCTCCCACAAGGATCGTGTGCCCCCCTGTGGGAGCGGGCTTGCCCGCGAAAAGGCCGACACAATTCCCGCTGTTCAGCGACCGAGATAAACCTCGACCACCCGCTCGTCCGCCTGCACCTGTGCCAGCGACCCCTCGGCCAGCACCGAGCCCTGGTGCAGTACCGTCACATGGTCGGCAATGCTGCCCACGAAACCCATGTCGTGCTCCACGACCATCAGCGAATGCGTACCCGCCAGGCCCTTGAACAGCTCGGCGGTGAACTCGGTCTCGGCGTCGGTCATGCCCGCCACCGGCTCGTCGAGCAGCAGCAACTGCGGCTCCTGCACCAGCAGCATGGCAATCTCCAGGAACTGCTTCTGGCCGTGTGACAACAGCCCGGCCTGGCGCGAGGCCAGGCTGTTCAGGCGCACGGTCGTCAGCACGTGCTCTATTCGGTCACGCTGCTCGCCGCTCAAGCGCGCCGCCAGGCTGGCCCAGACCGACTTGTCGGTCTTGAGCGCCAATTCGAGGTTTTCATGCACGCTCAGCGCCTCGAATACCGTGGGCTTCTGGAATTTGCGGCCGATGCCCGCCTGGGCGATCTGGTACTCGCTCATGCGGGTCAGGTCCAGGGTATCGCCAAAGAACGCACTGCCGGTCTCGGGGCGGGTCTTGCCGGTGATCACGTCCATCATCGTGGTCTTGCCGGCGCCGTTGGGGCCGATGATGCAGCGCAGTTCGCCAACGCCGATGTACAGGTTGAGCGCGTTGAGCGCCTTGAACCCGTCGAAGCTGACGCTGATGTCTTCAAGGCTCAGGACCGTACCGTGGCGGGTGTCGAGCCCGGCTTTGCGCGGCTGGCCCAGGCCGATGGCGTCGCGGCCGGTGCCCACCTGATCGAAGACCGGCTCCAGCATGAATTCAGGGTGAACCGCAGGAATGCCTCTCATGGCTGGCTCCTTTTCTTCAGCAGCCCGACCACGCCCTTGGGCAGGTACAAGGTGACCAGGATGAACAACGCGCCGAGGAAGAACAGCCAGAACTCGGGGAAGGCCACGGTGAACCAGCTCTTCATGCCATTGACCAGGCCTGCGCCAAGCAGCGGGCCGATCAGCGTGCCGCGCCCGCCCAGGGCAACCCAGACAGCGGCTTCGATGGAATTGGTCGGCGACATTTCGCTGGGGTTGATGATGCCCACCTGCGGCACGTAAAGCGCCCCGGCCAGGCCGCACAGCACGGCGCTGAGCACCCACACCAGCAGCTTGAAGCCGCGTGGATCGTATCCGCAGAACATCAGGCGGTTCTCGGCGTCGCGCAGCGCGGTGAGCAGGCGCCCGAACTTGCTGCGCGTCAGCCACCAGCACAGGTACAGGCTGCCCAGCAGCAATGCGACAGTGAGCAGGAACAGCACCGCCCGGGTGCCCGGTGCAGTGATCTCGAAGCCCAGGATGGTGCGGAAGCTGGTGAAGCCGTTGTTGCCGCCGAACCCGGTTTCATTGCGAAAGAACAGCAGCATCCCGGCAAAGGTCAGGGCCTGGGTCATGATCGAGAAGTACACGCCCTTGATCCGCGAGCGGAAGGCGAACCAGCCGAACACCAGTGCCAGCATCCCCGGCGCCAGTACCGCCAGGCACAGCGCCCAGGCGAAGTGCTGGGTGCCGGCCCAGTACCAGGGCAGCTCGCTCCACGACAGGAAGGTCATGAAGCCCGGCAGGCCGTCGCCGGCCGCCTGGCGCATCAGGTACATGCCCATGGCATAGCCGCCGAGGGCGAAGAACAGGCCGTGGCCCAGCGACAGCAGCCCGGCGTAGCCCCAGACCAGGTCCAGGGCCAGGGCGACGATGGCGTAGCAAAGGATCTTGCCGACCAGGGTCAGGGTGTAGGCCGAGACCTGCAGCGCATGGCCGTCAGGCAGCAGCGACAGCAGCGGCAGGGCCAGCAGCACCAGGATGACGATGGCGCCGATGGCCAGTGACAGGCGTGGCCCGACCTTTTGCGTGGCAGTGACAAGCAGTGGCTGGTTCATCAGTCGATTACCCGTCCCTTGAGGGCGAACAGGCCTTGCGGGCGTTTCTGAATGAACAGAATGATCAGCGCAAGGATGAGGATCTTGCCGAGTACCGCACCGATCTGCGGTTCCAGCAGCTTGTTGGCGATGCCCAGCCCGAAGGCCGCCCAGAGGCTGCCGGCCAGTTGCCCGACGCCGCCGAGCACCACCACCAGGAAGGAGTCGATGATGTAGCTCTGGCCCAGGTCAGGGCCGACGTTGCCGACCTGGCTCAGGGCCACCCCGCCCAGCCCGGCGATGCCCGAGCCCAGGCCGAAGGCGAGCATGTCGACGCGCCCGGTGGACACACCGCAGCAGGCCGCCATGTTGCGGTTCTGCGTGACCGCGCGCACGTTCAGCCCCAACCGTGTGCGGTTGAGCAGCAGCCAGGTGAGCAGCACCACCGCCAGGGCGAAGCCGATGATCACCAGGCGGTTGTAAGGCAGCACCAGGTTGGGCAGCACCTGGATGCCGCCAGACAACCACGCCGGGTTGCTCACCTCGACGTTCTGCGCGCCGAACAGCAGGCGCACCGCCTGGATCAGGATCAGGCTGATGCCCCAGGTCGCCAGCAGGGTTTCCAGCGGGCGGCCGTAGAGATGGCGGATCACCGTGCGCTCCAGTGCCATGCCGACTCCGGCACTGACGGCGAAGGCCACCGGCAGGGCGATCAGCGGGTAGAACTCGATGGCGCCGGGGGCGTAGCGCTGCAGCAGCACCTGCACCAGGTAGGTGCTGTAGGCGCCGAGCATCAGCATCTCGCCGTGGGCCATGTTGATCACCCCGAGCAAGCCGAAGGTGATCGCCAGGCCCAAGGCCGCCAGCAGCAGGATCGAACCCAGCGACAGACCGCTGAACGCCTGGCCGAGGATCTCACCGAACAGCAGCTTGCGTTGGACTTGGGCCAGGCTGGTCTCGGCGGCGGTGCGCACCCCGGCGTCGGGTTCTGCGCCAGGCTGCAACAGGGCTTCCAGACGGGTACGTGCCAGCGGGTCGCCGGTTTCCCCGAGCAGGCGCACTGCGGCCAGGCGTACCCGAGGTTCGCTGGCGCCCAGTTGCAGGTTGGCCAGGGCGAGGCCCAGGGCGGCGTGCACGGCGGCGTCCGGTTCACTGGCGAAGGCGCGGTCGAGCAGCGCCATCTGCGCCGGTTGCGCGCTTTTTTGCAGTTGCCGTGCAGCGGCCAGACGCAGGTTGCTGTCGGCGCTGAGCAGTTGATGGCTGGCCAGGGCGTTGTCGATCAGGCCGCGCAGGCGATTGTTCAGGCGCACCTTGCGCGTGTCGTCTTCGGCTATGCGCCCTTCGCGCAGGTTTTCCAGCAGCGCCAGGCGGGCCGGTTCGGGTTGTGCGGCCCAGCCTTCGAGCAGGCTTGCCTGTTCCGCGGGCTTGGCGCCGAGGAAGAATTCGCCCTCGCTGGCCTGAGTGGCTAGGGGTAGCAGGAGGAGGAGGGTGAGCAGGAGTCTGAGCATGCGAGCAATCCTGGAAATCGGAGGTGGATTCTTCGCGGGCAAGCCCGCTCCCACAGGTTCAACGGTGTTCCCGGGATCTGTGGGAGCGGCGGTTCGGCGCCCCGACTTGCCCGCGAATGGGCCGCAAAGCGGCCCCATGCACTCAGTTACCTTTCACCGCATAGTCAGGTCGCTTGTCGTTACCCGGAATGAACGGGCTCCACGGCTGCGCACGCAGCGGCTGCTCGGTCTGCCAGACCACACTGAACTGCCCGTCTTCCTGGATCTCGCCGATCATCACCGGCTTGTGCAGGTGGTGGTTGGTCTTGTCCATGGTCAGGGTGAAGCCGGACGGCGCCTGGAAGCTCTGCCCGGCCAAGGCCTCACGCACTTTGTCGACATCGGTGGACTTGGCTTTCTCGACCGCCTGCGCCCACATGTGGATGCCGACGTAAGTGGCCTCCATCGGGTCGTTGGTCACCGCCTTGTCGGCGCCCGGCAGGCCCTTGGCTTTGGCGTAGGCTTTCCAGTCGGCGACGAACTTCTGGTTGACCGGGTTTTCCACCGACTCGAAGTAGTTCCACGCCGCCAAGTGGCCGACCAGCGGCTTGGTGTCGATGCCACGCAGCTCCTCTTCACCCACCGAGAAGGCCACCACCGGCACGTCGGTGGCCTTCAGGCCCTGGTTGGCCAGCTCTTTGTAGAAGGGCACGTTGGAGTCGCCATTGACGGTGGAGATCACCGCCGTCTTGCCGCCTGCGGAGAACTTCTTGATGTTGGCGACGATGGTCTGGTAGTCGGCGTGGCCGAACGGCGTGTAGACCTCTTCGATGTCCTTGTCGGCCACGCCCTTGCTGTGCAGGAAAGCGCGCAGGATCTTGTTGGTGGTGCGCGGGTAGACGTAGTCGGTGCCCAGCAGGAAGAAGAGCTTGGCACCACCGCCGTCTTCGCTCATCAGGTATTCCACTGCCGGGATCGCCTGCTGGTTGGGCGCAGCGCCGGTGTAGAACACGTTCGGCGACATCTCCTCGCCTTCATATTGCACCGGGTAGAACAGCAGCCCGTTGAGCTCCTCGAACACCGGCAGCACCGACTTGCGCGACACCGAGGTCCAGCAACCGAACACCACCGCGACCTTGTCCTGAGTCAGCAGTTGGCGGCTCTTCTCGGCGAACAGCGGCCAGTTCGAAGCCGGGTCGACCACCACCGGTTCGAGCAGCTTGCCATTGACCCCGCCCTTGGCGTTGATCTCGTCGATGGTCATCAGCGCCATGTCCTTGAGCGACGTTTCGGAAATGGCCATGGTCCCGGACAGCGAATGCAGGATGCCGACCTTGATGGTCTCGGCCGCCTGGATGCTCCAGCTCAGACCCATCGCCGCGATCGATGCGCTGAGGGTGAAGGCCTTGATCAGACTGCGTCGCTTCATGTGCTCTCTCCGCTGAGTTGTTGTGGTGTTGGCAGAAGGGAGATTGCAAAGGCTGTGCCGTGGTGCGCGAGGCTACGGATTAGAAGGGTTGTGCTTCGATGCGGGGCTTGGATGAGGGCCAGGTTGGTGCTTGCGTGACTGGCCTGCACAGGATTGGGGCCAGAGGGTGAGCAGTTTCTGCGCAGCGCGCTGGGGCGACGTGAAACTACACACCATGATTGCGAGAGCGGGGTTTGCCCGCGAAAGGGCTGCAGAGCAGCCCTGTGCAGATCAGTTGTCGCGTACCACCGCCCGTGGCTGGCGCTTGCTGCGTACGAACTGGTAGGTAACGGCCAGCAGCAGGAACCAGATCGGCGTGACCACCAGCGCCGAACGGGTGTCGGCCTCCAGGCTCAGCAGCACCAGGATGCCGGCGAAGAACACCAGGCACACGTAGCACATGAAGCGCCCGCCAGGCATCTTGTAGATCGACTTCTCGTGCAGCGCAGCGCGCTGCTTGCGGTAGCTCAGGTACGACAGCAGGATCAGCGTCCAGACGAACATGAACAGCACCGCCGACACCGTGGTCACCAGGGTGAAGGCTTCGATCACGTTCGGCACCAGGTAGATCAGCACCGCGCCGAGCAGCAGGCACAGGCAGGAGAAGTACAGGCCGTTGGCCGGCACGGCGCGCCGCGAGAGCTTTTCGAAGGCCTTCGGTGCATCGCCTTCCTGGGCCAGGCCGTAGAGCATGCGGCTGGTGGAGAACACGCCGCTGTTGGCCGACGAAGCGGCCGAGGTCAGCACCACGAAGTTGATGATGCTTGCCGCTGCCGGCAGGCCGGCCAGCACGAACAGTTCGACGAACGGGCTCTTGCCCGGGACCACGTCGCGCCAGGGTGTAACCGCCATGATCGCGATCAACGCCAGCACATAGAACACGATGATGCGGATCGGGATCGAGTTGATCGCCCGTGGCAGGGTGCGCTCGGGGTTCTTCGCTTCGGCGGCGGTGGTGCCTACCAGCTCGATGCCGACGAAGGCGAACACGGCGATCTGGAACCCGGCGAAGAAGCCGAACAGGCCATTGGGGAACATGCCGCCGTCATTCCACAGGTTGGCCAGGCTGGCCGTGTGGCCGCTCGGCGACTGGAAGCCGGTGATGACCATGTACAGGCCGGTGGCGACCAGGCCGAGGATGGCGACGATCTTGATCAGGGCGAACCAGAATTCCATCTCGCCGAACAGTTTCACCGTGACCAGGTTCAGCGACAGCAGCACCGCCACGCAGGTCAGCGCCGGTATCCACTGCGGCAGGTCGGGGAACCAGAACTGTGTATAGGCGGCGATCGCCACCACGTCGGCGATGCCGGTGACGACCCAGCAGAACCAGTAGGTCCAGCCAGTGAAGTAGCCGGCCCAGGGGCCGAGCAGGTCGGCGGAGAAATCGATGAACGACTTGTAGTTGAGATTCGACAGCAACAGTTCGCCCATGGCACGCATGACGAAGAACAGCATGAAGCCGATGATCATGTAGACGAAGATGATCGACGGGCCCGCGAGGCTGATGGTCTTGCCCGAGCCCATGAACAGGCCGGTGCCGATGGCGCCACCGATGGCGATGAGCTGGATGTGGCGGTTGGTCAGGTTGCGCTGCAGATGCTGGTCATCTGCCTGGGGGGATGAGGTCCGGGTCATAGGCTGCATTCCATTGAGGGTCAGTCTTGTTGTGAGCGAAAGCCGGTTAGGCTAACACGCACTGCAAAGGTGCGGGCGTGACAGATCGCCACGATCTTGGCGGTGCAGTGGCGATTCTTGAATGACCGAAATCAACGGATGCCCTTTTCGCGGGCAAGCCCGCTCCCACAGGTACAGCGCTGACTCGGGGTTCAGCGCTGTACCTGTGGGAGCGGGCTTGCCCGCGAAAAGGCCGACGCGATTCAGGCCTGTACCGCGACCCGCCCGCGCCGCACCACCAGGCTGTCGACCACCCACATCACTACCATCGACACCCCCACCAGCGGGAACACGACACCCAGTACCAGCATCACCGTCACCGCTGTCTTCCAGCGCGGCAGGTCATGCCGCAGCGGCGGTACGCCAAGCCCACCGGACGGGCGGCGCTTCCACCACATCACCAACCCGCTCACCGAGCCCAGCAGGATCATCAGGCACACCAGCAGGATGACGATCTGGTTGAGCGGCCCGAACATCTTGCCCTCGTGCAGCATCACCCCAAGCTCGGTGGCGCGGGCTACCGGGCTGTAGTCGTGCCAGCGCACGTCGGCCAGGACCTTGCCGGTGTACTGGTCGACATGCAGGGTGGCGTCGTTACGCGGATCGTCGGCGAACACCGCAATGGTGAACACGCCTTCAGCGGTGCTCGGCGAGGTGATGCTGTAGCCCGGCGCCACGCCGCGGGCCTTGGCCAGATCCTCGACCTGCTGCAGGGTGATCTGCGGCGCGGCCGGGGCGCTGTGCATGTCGTGATGGCCCATGTGCTCGGCATGCGCGCCGGACACCGGCATCGGCGTGTTCTCAAGGGCCCAGGGCAAGGTCTGGCGATGAGCGCTGTTCAGCGCGCCGGCCTGCTGGTCGGATTTCGGTACGTCGTTCCACATCGCCGCCGGGAAACGGTTCCACAGGTCGGCGTACTGCTTGCCCCACAGCCCGGTCCAGGTCATGCCGCTGAGCAGCATCAGCAACAGCAGTGCCGAACCCCAGAAGCCGCTGACCGCATGCAGGTCGCGCCACAGCACGCGCCCGCGTGCCGACAGGCGTGGCCACAGTACGCCGCGGCTGTTGCGGCCACGTGGCCACCACAGATAAAGCCCGGACACCACCAGCACGATGCCCCAGCCTGCGGCGAGCTCCCCACCAGCCGATCGCCGACAGTGCCGACCATCAGCTCGCCATGCAGGGCGCGGGCGATTGCCTGCAGGTTCTGCTTGCCGTCCTGTGCGCCCAGCACCTTGGCGTTGTACGGGTCGACGAACACGTTCAGTTCGCGGCCGCCGTCATGCACCACGAACTGCGCGCTGCGCTCGGCGTTCAGCGGTGGCAGGTACTGGCCGACATGGCCCTGTGGATAAGCCTGGCGCACCTGGGCCAGCAGCGTGTCGGCGCTCTGGCGCTGCGGGCCGGCCTCGACCACCATCAGGTCGCGGTACATCCACGGGTCGAGCTGCGGCTTGAACAGGTAGATGATCCCGGTGATCGCCAGCAGGATCATGAAGGGCGCGACGAACAGCCCGGCATAGAAATGCCAGCGCCAGGCCAGGTTGTAGAAGGATTGCTTTGGTTTGCTCATGGAGCCTCCCGTTCGACCAGGTGGAGCGCGGTCAGGCCCGCGCCCCGGTTGTTATTGTCAGAAGCTGAAATCGACCTTGGTCCAGAAGGTCCTGCCCGGCTCGTTGACCGGCTGCGGGTCTGCCGCCGGGTAGCCGAACCCGGCGTTCCCGGCCAGGTTCAAGTGCTCGGCGTAGGCCTTGTCGAACAGGTTGTCGACGCCCGCGCTGAGCTTGAGGTTGTTGTTGACCTTGTAGGCACCGTTGAGCGAGAACACGCCGAAACCGCCGCTCTTCTCGTAATCCTTGCCCACCACGTTGCCCTGGTTCTGGGCGATGCGGTTCTGCGCCGCGACCAGACGCCACAGCGCACCGACGCTCCAGGCATCGCGGCTGTAGGTCAGGCCGAGGCGGCTTTCCAGCGGAGGCATCTGCGGCAGGGCCTTGCCGTCGCTGCTGTTCTTGCCCCAGGCGTAGGCCAGCGTCGCGTCGGCTTTCCAGTTTTCGTCGAGCTTGTACGCCGCGCCCAGCTCGCCGCCGATGATGCGGGCGTCGATGTTCTGCGCCTGGGTGCTGCTCATGCCCATCATGCTGCGGTAGTCGAACAGGATGTAGTCGCGGATCTGTCCGACGTAGCCGGAGGCCCAGGCTTGCAGGCGTTCGTCCTGGTACTGGATGCCGAAGTCGAGCTGGGTGGTCTTCTCCGGCTTGATGCTGTCGAAGGCGTTGACCGAGCCCCGCGGGCCGTTGGTTGGCGAGAACAGCTCCCAGTAGTCGGGGAAGCGCTGGGCGTGGCCCAGGCCGATATAGCTGGTAGCGGAAATCGCCGCCAAGTCATGCTCGTAGCGGATGAAGCCGCTGGGCAGGGTATCGGCGCGGGTATCGCCATGGGTGGCACTGGCCTGGCGGAAGTCGCGGGCCGAGGCGCGGTCCAGGCGCGCGCCGCTGATCAGCCGATCCTCGCCGGTGGCGTACCAGGTCAGCTCGCTGAACACGCCGTAGTTATGGAAGTCGGCGTCCTTGGTCCAGGCCTGGCCCTTGTGCGCGTCGACGCCCATGCCGCCGCGTTTGCGGTGTTCGTTGGTCTGCGCGTCGATGCCGCTGATCAACTGTACGTCGGCCCAGCGCCAGGTCGCCTTGATACGTGCGCCGAGGGTGCGCCGATCGACGTTGCTGACCATGGGCATGCCCATCATGCCGCTGCCCGAGGGCGTGCGCAGGCTGTAGTTGTCCATCACGTGGTCGGCATAGTTGTAGTAGACCTGCGCCTCGACCTTGTCGAGCACCTCGCCGAGGTTGGACTTTTCAAAGCGCAGACCCAGGCTTTCGCGCTTGAACTGCGAGCCGTCCATGCCGCGTCCGGCGTAGCGCGCTTCGCCATCGCCCTTGCCGGCGGTGAGTTCGAGCAGGGTGTCGGTATCCGGGGTCCAGCCGAGGGTCACGTCGCCGTTCCATTTGTCCCAGCGCGAAGGCACGGTATCGCCATTGCCGTCCTTGTAGTCGTCCGAGCGCGACTGGTTGCCGACGAAGCGCGCATAGGCCTGGTTGTTGCCGGCGGCGGCGTCGAGCACCTTGTCGAAGCGGCCGTTGGAGCCCGCGAGCAGGCTGGCGTTGACCCGGCTGCCGAGGGTGCCGAATTTCTCCGGCTCGCGCTCGAAGAGGATGGTGCCAGCCGAGCCGCCGGGGCCCCAGATCACGCTTTGCGGGCCTTTGATCACGGTCAGGCGGTCGTAGGTTTCCGGCGAGATGTACGAGGTCGGGGCGTCCATGCGGTTGGGGCAGGCGCCGAGCATCACACCGCCGTTGGTGAGGATGTTCAGGCGCGAGCCGAACATGCCGCGCAGCACCGGGTCGCCGTTGGTGCCGCCGGAGCGGATGGCGGAGAAGCCGGGGATGGTCTTGAGGTAGTCGGCGCCGTCACTGGCTGGCACCGGCTGACGTGGATCCTTGGGGTTGGTGACTACGGTCAGCGGCGAGCTGGGCGCGATGGCGGTGATCACCGTCGGGCTCAGTTCCGGGGCGTCATGGCCTTCGTGGCCAGGCTCGACGGCGAGCGCCAGCGGGCTCAGCAGCGAGCCGCAGAGCATGGCGAGGGTCCCATGGCGGGACAGGGCAGAAACAGGGGTGCAGCCGGACATAATGATTCCAGTCGATCAGTCATGAGTAAGCGCGAAGCCTCCTGGCTTCGGGCGTGAAACGGGGTGGTCAGACGTTGATCGACGGAGGTGGGGCGCGGCTGCGGGCACCGGGAAACACCGCTCGCAGGGCATGGCCCTGGCGAGTCGGGTAGGTGGCGAGGGTGGTCGGGATGGTGCTGGCGAGGCTGAGTGGGCTGAGGGTCTGGGGCAGGGCGGGGCAGTTGAACAGCAAACTGCAGTAGCCGCATTTCTCCCAATCGGTGTGTAGCTGGCCGTCGTTGCCGTGACCGTGGTGGTCTTGCCCGGCATGCGGGTGCCCCGCGGCCATGGGCATGTCCATGGCCATGCTCATGTTCATGCCGGCGTGGTGATCCATCGGCATCGACTGGGAAACCAGCGGGCCGATGAAAATCATCCACATGGCGAACAGGCTCAGCCAGCCGCCACCGACGCGCCTGCGATCAGGGCGGGTGCTGCGGGCTGTGCTGTTGCGCGGCAAGCTCATGACGAGCGCCTGTCAGCGGTCAGTGCGCGTGTTCGTGTCCTGCCTGGTCGGCGGGCGGCTGCTTCTGCACGGCGACGTCGACGGTGATGTCGCCGGCTTTCTCGAAGTGCAGGGTGAGCGGGAAGCGCTTGCCGTCAGTGAGCAGGCTGCGGTCCTTGGGCTGCATCAGCATCACGTGATAGGCACTGGGGGCGAAGGTCAGGTCCTTGCCTGCAGGCACGACCACACTCTGTACCTGCTGCATCTTCATGGCGCCGACAGCGGTCTTGACGTGTTCGTGCAACTGGGCGTCATCGCTGACGGGGCTTTCGACACTCAACAGGCGGTCATCGACCTTGCCGTTGTTGTGAACGATGAAATACGCCGCGACATTGGGTGCGTTCGGTGGCAGCTCCAGCGACCAGGGGTGGGCGATATGCAGGTCGCCGACACTGTATTCGTGGGCATTGGCGAAGGCGCTGGGCAGCAGCAGGGTGGCCAGGATGAGGGCTTGCTTGAGCATGGTGAGTCTCCGGTCTGTACAGGTTCAGGAACAGCGTCTTGAACTCAGGCCAACGGAGAGGCTCGCGGATTGAGTGCCGGCCAGAGCTGGCGCGGCGTGGGCTGGTGCGTGGCGAGTGGTGGTGCCTGGCCGAAGCGCAGTTGCAGCGGGCTGTGCAGTTGCGGTGCGTGGCTGGCCAGGGCGAGCACAGGCGAGGCACCCGAGCAGCACCAGCAGTGCTGCATGTTGGAGTGGTCGTCCTGTTGGCCCAGGTCGATCTTGGCCAGGGCCTGGACATCGAGCTTGGCCTTGCCCGCGCCAGTCGAGCAGAAGGCACCCCACAGCAGCTGTTCGGCCGGGCCCTTGGGCGCGGCAGAAGACAGCGGCATGGCCAGCAGGTTGAACAGCACTGCAAGGCAGGCTATCCAGGCGATGTGCCGACGTGGGGGCATGGAGAGATCCGGTCAGGAATCAGGTGGCTATTGTACGGCGGAGTATAGGTAAAAATGCGGGGGTGCGGTGAAGTGCCGCAGTTGTCGGTGCGCAGCGCTTGAAATCGGTGTTGTGTTCTTCGCGGATAAATCGGCGCGCCGAACCGCCGCTCCGGTTTACCCGCGAAGAGGACGGTGCGGTCTTCAAGCCTTGCCGCGCCCCAGCAACCCGCGCACGGTCTCCTGCAGGTCCGCTGGCAACACCACCACCTTGGAGTTGTCGCTCCCGGCCAGGTTCTCCATCGCGCCGATGTAGCGCTCGCCCAGCAGGTACATGGCCGGGGTGGTCTCGTTGCCCACCGCTTCACGCACCAGGGTGATCGCCCGGGCCGAGGCTTCGGCGAGGCTGATCTGCGCCTCGGCGTCCAGCCTGGCGGCCTGCAGGCGAGCTTCGGCTTCGAGAATGGCGGCCTGCTTGGCGCCCTCGGCGCGAGTCACGTCGGCCTTTCGTTCACGTTCGGCTGCGGCCTGGCGCTCCATGGCCTTCTGCATGTTTTCCGAAGGCTTGATGTCCTGGATCTCTACCGAGCGTACGGTCACGCCCCAGTCTTCGGTCTGTTCGGACATCGCCTCGCGCAGGCGCGCCTTGATCTGCTCGCGGCTCGACAATGCCTCGTCGAGGTCCATGGCGCCGACGATGGCACGCAGCGAGGTCATGGTCAGGCTGGTGACGGCGAAGGAGAAGTTCTGCACGCCGTAGGAGGCCTTCTGCGGGTCGACCACCTTGGCGAAGCACAGGGCGTTGGCGACGATCACCGCGTTGTCGCGGGTGATGATTTCCTGTTGCTGCACGTCGAGGATGATGTCCTTGGTCGGCAGGCGGTAGGCGACTACGTCCATGTACGGCACCAGGATGTTCAGGCCGGGCTTGAGGGTGCTGTGGTAGCGGCCCAGGCGCTCGACGATCCATTCCTCGCCCTGGGGCACGATGCGCACCCCCTTGAACAGGGTGATCAGAACGAACAGGGCGATGGCGCCGACGACGATGAGGCTGGTCATTGCAAGCTTCCTTTCAGTACGGATTCAGGGGCGGGTAACCCGCGCGGTGTTGCCTTCGATGGCGGCCAGGCGAACGCGCTCGCCGGCAGGGATGTCGCTGTCGGCGACGCAGGTCCATTCCTCGTTGCCGAGGATGGGCTTCTGGAAGCGCACCCGGCCTTTCTGGAACTGCGACACGCTGGCGGTCAGCAGGCCGACTTCACCGATCACGCTGTCGGCGGTCCAGCGCACGTCCGGCTTCTTGCGCCGGAACAGCTTGAACCACAGCAGGGTGGTAAGGGAGGAGAATGCCACCCACAGCAGCACCTGCATGTCCAGTTGCAGGGCCGGGGCGGCCAGGGCGATCAGCGACACCAGGATGGCGCCGATGCCGAACCAGAGAATGAAGAACGTAGGCAGGACCAGTTCGAGCAGGACCAGGGCGATGCCGAAGACGAGCCAGATCCACCATTGCATTTCCATATGGGCAGGGCCTTGCGGTGAGGGGGCTTGAAGTTTACGGCAGGGGACGCGGGAAGACTATTGGCAGTGGAGGATAGTGGCGTCGGAAACTGCCGGGGCTGCTGCGCAGCCCATCGCGGGACGAGTCGCAGCGGCGAACCG